>JALELK010000038.1 GCA_022768745.1 Lachnospiraceae bacterium | reverse complement strand
TGACATAACCAAGAGCGGGCACAATAAAATTTGTGAAGCACCCCGCTTAGGCAGACTAGAAAGTCTGATGGGTGTCTGTGACAGAGGTGCAACATAAGTTTGCAGTCGAAACGATGCCCGGACACAAAAGTTAAGGGAATGTCACCCTTTCACAAATTTTACAATTCTGTCTAAAATCCTGCCAGTAGAAAGGCTGGTGTGCCTCGGTTGGTCCCTGTTACAGTTTCGCCAATGCATATGAATTTATAAAATCCGGGATAGAATTTCTTCCGGTTGGTGGATGACAAACTTGGCGCCCTTGCTCAGGATAAAGTCTTCGTCTCGGAAGCCCCATCCCACCATAATCACATCCATATTTGCGTTTTGGGATGTCTCAAAATCCACATCGGAATCACCGATGTACACCGCATCTTTTCTGTCCATGGCAAACTTTTCCAGCACAGCATTGACACTGTCAGGAGCCGGTTTTCTTCGCTGTCCTTCCCTGTCTCCCACAGCAAAATCAAATAATCCCGGAAAATAATCCTGACACAGACTCTGTACAGCAAAGTCTGCCTTGTTGGATACCACTGCCATCTTTACTCCCATATCCTTCAACTGTTTTAACACTTCTAAAATTCCGTCATAAGGTCTGGTTTTAATGGCACAGTGGTCTTTGTAGTAGACAGTAAAGGTTTCAAACACCCGGTCCACATCTGCAAGAGGCGTATCCTCCGGCACGGCCCGCTCCACCAGCTTGCGAATACCGTTTCCCACAAACCTTCTCACTTCATCTATGGTGCGCTCCGGCATACCGTGAATTTTCAGAGCGTAGTTCATACTGTCCGCCAAATCCTCCAATGTATTTAAGATGGTTCCGTCCATATCAAAAATTGCCAACTTGTACTTCATATCATTTCTCCTTATCTACCTGTACTGCTATGATGCAATATCACCATAGACTTAAATAAAGTTTGCAAAAAGAGATGCCAGCAACACCGTAAGAATACCGGATACTGCTATGGCAAGGCTGCTCATGGCACCTTCCACTTCTCCTAATTCCATGGCCTTTGCCGTTCCGATGGCGTGGGCGGCAGAGCCGAAAGCCAATCCCTTTGCAATTGGTTCCGTAATATGGAAGATTTTACAGATAAGCTCACCAAACATATTACCCAAAACTCCGGTGACGATAATCACCGCCACAGTAATAGTGACATAACCTCCCAACTCTTCCGATACCCCCATACCAATGGCTGTGGTAATGGACTTTGGAAGCAGGGTGACATATTCCTGGTGGGAAAGTCCCATAAGCAAAGCCAACACCAAAACAGTACAGAAGCTGGTGAGAACCCCTGCCACCAATCCCAGAAAAACTGCCTTATGATTCTTCTTTAAAAGTTCCCATTGCTCGTACAACGGAATAGCGAGACAAACCGTTGCCGGTGTCAATAACCAACTCAAATACTGGGCACCTTCATTATAGGTATTGTAATCCACCTTTGCCAACACCAGCACCACAATGGTAACAATAATGGAAATCAAAAGAGGATTAAAAATCCCCAATTTTAATTTCTTTTTCAGATACACTCCCAACAGATAAGATACCAGACTGAGAGTAACCCCTGCGAACATAGAATCCTGTAACATATTACTCATGGTCTGCACCTCTCTTTTTATCCCTGCGAATAATCCACTGGGAAAATCTTCCGGTTACCACCATAACGGTTACAATGGTCACCGCTGTGATAACACAGACCGGAAACAACACCGGTTTTAACACTCCCCAGCTGTCCATCAGTCCCACACCTGCCGGAATGAACATCAATGGCATAATCTCTATTAAAAACTTACCCACATCCTTTACACTATCCAAAGGAATCCAGCCCAACATCAAGCCCACAAACAAAAGTACCATTCCATAGATGCTGGCCGGCACCGGAAATGGCAGGACATATTTTAAAAATTCCCCTAAAAAGGAGATTGCCAATATAACTAAAAACTGTTTTACATACTTCATTTTCTTTCCTCTATCAATTCAGTATATCCAAAAAGAATTATCTTTTGTTCTTTATCATAAAAAAACTTGGCAGCGTCCTTTTGACGCTCCCAAGTAATTATAGCCTTCTGCTTTTCCTTGTCAATATCCTTTTTAAAAGGTAACCCGGAATGTGGAGCCCTTGCCCGGCTCACTCTCCAGGGTGATTTTAGCATCGTGGATTTCCACAATGTGCTTTACAATGGCAAGGCCTAGACCGGTTCCTCCGGTTGCCTTCGAGCGGCTCTTGTCCACCCGGTAAAAACGTTCAAACACTCTGTCCTGCTCCGCCTTTGGTATACCGATTCCTGTGTCTTCCACCACAAACTCCGGCACATCCTCACTGTCCACCTTTATCCGGACACTGCCCCCTTCGTTGTTGTACCGGATGGCATTTTGAATCAGGTTGTCTGCCAGTTCCCGCATCATTTCCTTATTGGCACGAATGGTACACGGACTGCCCTGGTATTCTAACCGGACATTCTTCTGATCCGCATTTACCTGAAGATTGCTGACACAGTCGGCAACAATCTCTGATAAATCCAAAATCTCAAAACTTTCCTCCTGATCTGTCCGGTCCAGTTCTGACAGGCGGATAATATCATTAATCAGAGACAATAATCTCTGGGCACTCTTGCGAATCTCCCGGACAAAATGCTCTTCCTGTGTGGCATCCACCATATGGGTCTCCATCAACTCCGCGTAACCGGAAATTGCAGTAAGGGGAGTCTTTAACTCATGGGAGACATTGGCAGTAAAATCCTGTCTCGCTTTGGCGGCAGACAAAATGTCTGCGTGTTGCTGGCGAATGGTATTGGCAAAAGGTACCAGTTCCTTATAAGGTGGGGTGATACTGCTGTCCTCCATATTGCTTGCCATCTTCTCAATCGGTCGAATCAGCTGTTTTGTCAGCATATGAGATAACATCACGCACACGATCACAATCATCACCACAATCCCTGCCACCAGCGGGAGGGAAGAGTAGAGCACTGACCAGACGCTCTCTGCCTCTGTGGCCACTCGAAGTACCGTGCCATTGTCCAAAAGCAATGCATAATAAAAGGTATTTTTATTCATGGTATCGGAGCGGCGAACCGTCTCTCCCACACCCTTTTCCAATGCTTCCTGAATCTCCGGTCTGTCAGAGTGATTGCTGAGGCTCTCCGGACTGGCATCATTATCATAGAGCACCGTTCCGTCTTTGTCCACCCAGGTCACCCGCAGTTCCTCCATATCCGTAGACAAATCTATGGTCTCGGGATCTGTGGATGCAGACTCAAAATAGTGGGTGTCCTTCAACAGTTTGGCGCTGACCGCCAAATCCTTTCGCACCTGTTTTTGGAACAGACCATAATATACCGTTGTAATCCCTATCACTGTGGCAAGAATCGCCACCAGAGAAATAAATACTAAGCGAACATTTATCTTCTTTTTCATTCTATTACATATCCTACATTTCTAACGGTTCTGATGTGATTTCCGAAATCTCCCAACTTATGTCTGAGGGTTTTGATGTGCATATCCAAGGTTCTGGATTCTCCCTCATAAGCCATTCCCCAAATCTCATCCATAATACTGTCTCTGCTTAAAACAATTCCCTTGTTAATCAAGAGATACTGTAAAAGTTCATATTCCTTAAAGGTCAATTCCACCGGTTTTCCATCCAGGGTAACCTCATGCTTTTCATTATTTAAGGTCAGCTCATCCAGAGAAACCTGCTTGATTTCTTCCGGCTCCAAACGTCTCAGCAGTGCCTTTACCCTGGAAATCAGCTCCATAACAGAGAAGGGCTTTTTAATGTAGTCGTCAGCCCCGTCCTCCAATCCTTTCACCAAATCCAGCTCTGTGGTTTTTGCTGTCACCATAATAATTGGCAGCTTCTTTGTGTCCGGATTCTTTCTCAGCTTTCTCACAATCTCATTTCCGCTTTCATCCGGAAGCATAACATCTAAAAGCACCAAATCCGGAAGCACTTCTCCCATCTGCTTGTAGAAGCTTTTCGCATTTTCAAACCCCAAGACTTTATGTCCGGCGTTCATCAAGGCAAACTCCTCAATCTCTCTGATATTTTCGTCATCTTCTACAATGTACACTACTGCCATAGCTTTACCTCACTTTTTTCCATTATATCATCATCTTTTCTTTAATTGATACTTATTTTTCAACAGGTTATATTCCTCCCGGAAAGATTCCAGCTCCTTCTCTGACATCTCATTAAAATATTCATGGGTATCATATCCGTCATCATCAATGGTCATCATATCCACCGCTATATTGGAACAGTGGTCTGAAACCCTCTCTAAATTCGTCAAGACATCCTCCAAAATCAGCCCCATCTCTATGGTACACTTTCCGTTCTGCAAACGTTTGATGTGATGCTGTTTCATCTTTTTAATCAGAGAGTCAATCACTTCCTCCAAAGGTTCAATATGGGATGCTCCGTCTGTATCCTCTGCACAAAATACTTCTGTGGTATCAGATACAATCTCTTCCACCGCTTCGCACAATACTTCCAACTCGCCCGCTGCCTTTTTGGAAAATTCCAGTTCTCTGTCTGCTATCTCCGAAGCAGATTCCACCAGGTTTACCGCGTGGTCTGAAATTCGCTCGAAATCATTGATTCCGTGCAACATGCCGGACAGACTCTGGCTGTCTTTTTTTGACAGGTTCTTACTGGACAGTTTCACTAGATAGCTTCCCAGCACATCCTCGTAATCGTCCACTTCATTTTCCAGTTTTATGACCTTTTCCACTTTCTTCCTGTCATAATCCTTTAACGCTTCCATAGAAAGAAGCAGAGCTGATTCTGTCTTCTGGGCCATCTCTCTGATTTTCTGACGGCAAATCTCCATAGCAAACGCAGGGCTCTCCAAAAATCTCTCATCAATGGTAACTGCCTTTTTCAAAGAACCGGCCTCTTCCTCAGCTTCTTCTTTTTTATCCGGAATGGTAAGCTGTGCCAAACGCACCAATTTATCTGCAAATGGGAACAAAACAATGGTTGCACCTATATTAAATAGACTGTGTATCATAGCAATTCCCGCAGCATTGGCCGGAGAGGCAAGGAACGCAAAATTCACAAAGTGATTGATACTGTAAAATACCACCATAAAGCAGATAGTTCCAATAAGATTAAAATACAAATGTATCATAGATGCTCTCTTGGCATTGCGATTTGCTCCGATAGAAGAAATCATTGATGTCACACAAGTTCCGATGTTCTGTCCCATAATAATGGGAATTGCCACACCATATCCCACGGCTCCTGTGGAACAAAGTGCCTGCAAAATACCAACAGATGCAGAGGAACTCTGAATAATAGCAGTGAGAACTGCTCCCACAACCATACCTAAAATCGGATTGTCAGAAAATGCTGTAAGCAGTCCTGTGAAACCTGCGTTATTGGAAAGACCCGATACGGAATCGCTCATAGTCTCCATACCAAACATCAAAATGGCAAATCCAACCAAAATATTTCCCACATCTTTTTTTTTGGATTCCCCTTTGCTCACCATAGTAAGAACGATACCAACGGCAGCCAGAATCGGTGAAAAAGATGATGGCTTTAACATCTGGAGGAAAAATGTACTTCCCTCAATACCGGTAAGAGACAATAACCAGGAAGTGACTGTGGTTCCCACATTGGCTCCCATAATGATTCCTACCGCCTGAGACAACTGCATAATCCCGGAGTTTACAAAACCTACCACCATAACTGTGGTGGCCGAAGAGGACTGTATCACTGCTGTGACAGCCGCT
This sequence comes from Lachnospiraceae bacterium, assembly GCA_022768745.1. Classification (GTDB taxonomy): domain Bacteria; phylum Bacillota; class Clostridia; order Lachnospirales; family Lachnospiraceae; genus Pararoseburia. The sequence goes on along the minus strand of JALELK010000038.1, from coordinate 9,152 downwards.
CCCAAAAGTACTGCATAAATTCTCTTTGAAGTCAGCTTTTCTAAAATGCTTTCCAGCTTTCCGCCTGCCATCTTTGAGAGACCGTCTCCCATGGCATTCATTCCGAATAAGAAAAGTGCTAACCCGCCTATTAAACTCAAAACATTAAAAAAGTCCATATTTTCCTCCTTTATTTACCTACTTTACAGAATAAAGTGGCTTTGTAAAAAATATGGACCTGTTATGTAAAATTTATGTAAATTTTTTACTCATCTTCACTGACTTTCAGAGAATAGATGACCCATTCCGCAATATTTGTGGCATGATCCCCGATTCTCTCAAAGTATTTTGCCACCATAAGCAAGTCGGTTGCTTCCTCACCTTCCTGAGGTTTTTCCTGAATCAGCTTGATAATATCCTGCTTCACTTCATCAAAAAGCCGGTCCACCACATCGTCGTGGGAAATGACTTCATTAGCCTTTTGACGGTCCTTTGAAACATAGGCTTCGATACTCCAGTTCAGCATCATAACGGTCTCAGATGCCATCTGATTAATATGCTCAAACTTTGGCAAATCTCTGCCCTCTCCAATGTAAAGAGACATCTCGGAAATATCTGCTGCATGGTCTCCGATTCGCTCCATATCCGTTACCATCTTCATAGCTGCTGTGATATTTCGCAGGTCTCTGGCCACCGGCTGCTGCTGAATCAAAAGATTAAAACAGATGTCCTCGATTTTTTTCTGGGCTCGGTCAATCTTGGTATCTGACTCCATAATCTGTTTTGCCAGATCATTATCTCTCTTATAAAGGGCCTCCACTGCCTTGGCGATGGACTCTTCAATCATATTTCCCATTTTTGTCATTTCCTGGTTTAATTCCAAGAGCTGTTCATCAAATTTGTTTCTCATGATTCATCCTCCTATTAACCAAATCTTCCCGTTATATAATCTTCTGTTTTCTTATCCTGTGGATAAGCAAAGAGCTTTTTGGTCTCCCCAAACTCCACCATTTCTCCTACCAGGAAAAAGGCTGTGTAATCTGAAACTCTCACTGCCTGCTGCATATTATGTGTCACCACAACTACAGTGTATTTCTTTTTCAGCTCTTCCATCAAATCTTCGATTTTTGCTGTGGATATTGGATCCAGTGCAGAAGTGGGCTCATCCATCAAAAGCACTTCCGGCTGTACCGCCAGGGCTCTTGCAATACAAATTCTCTGCTGCTGTCCACCGGAAAGTCCCAGAGCTGATTTTTTTAAGCGGTCTTTCACCTCATCAAAAATAGCGGCTCCCCTTAAACTTTCCTCCACGATTTCATCCAACGTTGCTTTATTTTTAATACCGTGAACCCTTGGTCCGTATGCGATATTATCATAGATACTCATAGGAAACGGGTTTGGCTGCTGGAAAACCATTCCCACCTTCTTGCGAAGGAGAATGGGATCCGTGCTTTTATCGTAGATATCCTGTCCATCCAGTTTTACCGTTCCGTCAATCCGGACACCCTCCACCAAATCATTCATACGATTGAGGGTCTTTAAAAACGTGGACTTTCCGCATCCGGAAGGTCCAATAAACGCGGTGATGGCATTCTCACGGATATCCATATTCACATTTTTTAATGCGTGATTTTCTCCATAATACAGGTTCAAGTCCCGAACAGAGACTTTAATTGCCTTATCCATAGATTTGTCTTTCCTTTCTATCTGTTAATCCCGTCTGTAAACATCATATTTCTTTGCCAATGCCTTGGTTCCCAAGTTAATAAGAAATACCAAAATCAAAAGAACCACTGCGATACCGAAGGCCACATCAAAATCACCTTCACTGGTAGCACTTAAGTAAAGCTGAATGGTCAAAGTTCCGCCGGACTGGAAAATCTTATCCCAGTAACCTCCAAGTAATTTCGGCAATGCCTTTGCACTTCCGGCGGTAAACAGCAGTGCTGCCGACTCTCCCACGATTCGACCGATGGCAAGAATCACACCTGTGATAATTCCCGGCAATGCACTGGGAAGTAAAATGGTTCTTATCATATGCCATTTACCTGAACCCAGGCCAAAGGCACCCATTCGGTAGGAATCCGGCACCGTTTTTAAAGCCTCCTGAGTGTTTCTGGTAATCAACGGAAGCACCATAAGAATCAAAGTCAGAGAACCGGTTAAAATGGAATATCCCAGTCCTAAGGTCTGCCCGAAAAACATCATACCGAACAAACCAAAAATAATGGATGGGATTCCGGATAAAGTCTCCGTGGCATACTCAATAATGGTTACCAAGCGTCCCGGTTTTGCATACTCGTTTAAATAGATTGCAGAGCCCACACCAATGGGTGTAGCCACAATCATGGTAATTACAATAATGTATAGGGTGTTCACTATATTTCCGGCGATACCTACCGTACCCTTAAGAACCGAGGTAACCGATGTTAAAAATTCAAGGTTGACACGACGAATTCCCTTGAAAAATACGTAACCGATAATGCCCACCAAAATGACTACAGCCAGTGCGGCACACAGATAAATCAATCCATAGAGCACTATATCGCTCCAACGTCTCTTTTTAGCCATTTTCTGCCACACCCCGCTTTCTCACTTTTAATAATATAAAGTTAATAATCATAATGAAGATATAAAGCACCAGACCAACGGTAAAGAGAACCTGTCTGTGGGTTCCCTGGGCATAACCCATCTCACTGACAATCTGGGTGGTCAGGGTTCTGACGGAGTTAAAGGGTAACGGTAAATTTACCGCTCCTCCCGCCACCATATTGATTGCCATAGCCTCACCCAGAGCACGGCCGATTCCCAGTACCACCCCGGTGAGAATTCCGGATTTTGCCGCAGGTATCACCACTTTAAAAATGGTCTGGATATGGGTAGCTCCCAGAGCTAAGGATGCTGCGCGAAGCTGGCCGGCCACTGCCTTTAGCGAACTGGTACTTACACTAATAACAGTAGGGAGGATCATAATCGCCAAGACGATAATGGCCGACAACATATTTGCCCCGCCGGTAAACTGATGATTGGGGTTTCCCTTGAAAATGGATTTTTCCAGGGAATACATAAAGGGGTTTAAAATCATCATTCCTATCAAACCATAGATAACGGAAGGAATGGCTGCCAAAAGTTCCACAGCGCCTCCTACCACTGCCGCAATTTTCTTTCCGGCAATTTCAGATAAAAACACTGCTGTCAGCAATCCCACCGGAACGCCCAACAACACGGCTACTCCTGTTCCCACAATGGATGACAAAATTATGTAGGCAATACCAAAGGATGGGTTTTCTGCAGTAGGCTGCCAAACGGTTCCAAACAACAGGTCAAGAACCCCGACTTCTTTTAATGCCGAGGTTCCCTTCAGAATCATATATACCGTTATTGAACATACTGCAAGAATAGCGATTACTGCACTTACCAAAAAGATTGTCTGTGCACTTTTTTCTATTATTGCTTTCTTATTCATTGAACTTCTCCTAGTTAGGTATAATCAATCCAACACTCTTAATTACTTTCTGTCCGGCATCTGACTTGATGTAATCAAACCATGCCTGAACTAATTCGCTCTGCTCTGAAATCTCTCCGTTTGTAGCCATAACGAATGGTCTTGAAAGGAGATACTTTCCTGCTAAAATGTTTTCCTCAGTAGGCTCTACACCGTCAAGTGCTACTGTTGCTACGGTATCATCCACTACATCCAAAGATACATATCCGATTGCTCCGGGTGTTGCTGCAACCTTTGCAAGAACAGCTCCGGTAGAATCTAATTCCTGTGCATATTTGCACTCATCAGCTACTTCCAACAATTCCTCAAAAGCATCTCTTGTGCCTGAACCAGCCTCACGACCGATAACAACGATTGCTTCATCTGCTCCGCCAAGTTCACTCCAGTTGGTAATTTCGCCGGTGTAAATCTTTGTCAGGTCTTCCTTGGAAAGCTTTGTTGCCTTGTTATCCTTGTCAGTGATTACTGCAATACCATCAATGGCAACTACATTTTCAACTGCTCCTGAGCTCTTTTCCTCATCCTTTAAGTTACGGGATGCATTTCCGATATCTACGCTCTTTGCTGCCAAAGACTCAAGTCCTGCTCCGGAACCTGTGTACTCAGCTGTAACTGTTACATTTGGATATGCTTCCATAAAACTCTCTGACATTGCTTCGCAAAGCTTTTCCATTGAAGTAGAACCTGCCAATGTAATGGTTCCGCTTAGATCTCCCCCTGTTGCTTCCTGCTTTGTGCTGTCTCCGTTAGTTGCTGCGTCATCCTTCTTTGCTCCACAACCTGTCAGTCCTGCCACCATCATGCTGGCTACAAGTAGAGTTGCTAAAATCTTTTTCTTCATCTGATTTTCTCCTTCTTTTTTGTTTTTCAATCAACACTGCCAATTCTATTCGGGCAATGTAAAAAGAAAAACCACTCTATTGTAAACTTTCCGTAAAAGTTAAGGGTTCTGTCGATACAAAAAAAGGATTCCACCGATGAGTCCTGCAAAAATTCCCGGATAACCGATAAAACAAACCAAGGATTCCATTCCCGGCCAAAGTAATCTTCCCAGAAGTAACCATGCCAAGGCACCCACCAAAGCGAAAAAAAGCGTGTTACAGAGAAGAAAAATTTTTGTTTCCCACTGACTGTCCCACGCTTTTTTGTTTACATACTCATATAATTTTTTCATATGCTCACCTTCTTTCTGACTTCATCTTAGGTAAGCAATGTAAATTCCACTATCTGACGAAAGTAAAATCAAAGTAAAGTTTCCTCAGATTTCTACTTCATAACATGCTGCTCGTATTTTTTTAACTCCTCCACATACACAGCTCCGTTCTTGGAAAGCTTCGCCGCCTTTCTCTTGATATAACCGATTCTCATTTTCTCGGACTCTTTCAAAGGAATTGCCAGATAATCATTTCCGTTTAACTCCTCGCAGATAATACCGGAACACAGAGTGTAAGCATTAAGCCCCACCATCAGGTTCAAAAGGGTTGCCCGGTCGTTGGCCTTGATTAAGCGCTTATAATCGTAAGTGCTTTTCATCTCCTCTGCCAGATAGAAGGAATTGTTCTCCCCCTGGTCAAAAGCCAGACACGGATACTCCTCTAAATCTTTCATAGAAAGTACCTTTTTGTCTGCCAACGGATGACCTGACCACAAGTACACATAGGTATCGCAGGAAAACAGCTCCTGAAACTCCAATCCATTCTCCCGTAGAAGTTTTCTCACCACCTGCTCGTTAAAATCACTGATGTATAAAACGCCGATTTCCGATTTGAAATTCTTCACATTGTCAATGACTTCCCCTGTTTTGGTCTCGTGAACAGCAAACTCGTAGTTGTCAATTCCTGCCTTCTTTACCGTTTCAATAAAAGCGTTGACTGCAAAGGTATAATGCTGGGTAGACACAGAGAATTTTTTCTTGGACTCCCTGCCGATGTATTTATCCTGCAACAAACCAAATTGTTCACTGACCTGTCTGGCGTATCCCAAAAATTCCATTCCCTCCGGTGTGATAACCACTCCCCGGTTGGAACGCAGAAAAATGTCTATCCCTATCTCCGTCTCCAAATCCTTTATGGTCTCCGACAAACTGGGCTGGGATATGAAAAGTCTCTTTGCCGCCTCGTTCATAGAGCCGCAATCCGCTACGGTAATAGCATACTTAAGCTGTTGAAGTGTCATAATAAGCCTCCCTTGTTATCTCCAATCCACATCCGTGGCTTCCGCCGCCTTTTCCCTCAAATGGGAAAGTCGCTCTATGGCAGCCTGTAAGGTTTTATCCTGTTTCGCAAAATGAAACCGAATCAAATGATTTACATCTTCCCTGAAAAAGCTGGAACCGGGCACTGCTGCCACACCCACTTCTCTTGCCAGCCACTCACAAAACTTGACATCATCCTTCACACCAAATTCACTGACATCCATCAGCACATAATAGGCTCCCTGAGGATCCGTAAATCTAAAGCCCAATTTTTTCAGGCCTCCCACAAATACTTCTTTCATGTGGGCATAGTGGTCTGCCAATTCCCGATAATACTCATCCTGAAATAATAGTCCCACAGTAGCCGCCTCCATAAGTGGTGCTGCCGCTCCCACTGTGAGAAAGTCGTGAACCTTTTTTACCCGGTCACAAATTTCTGCCCCGGCAATAACATAGCCCAGTCGCCATCCGGTGATGGAATAGGTCTTGGACAGGGAATTGCACACAATGGTCCGCTCTCTCATTCCCGGAAGACTCTGCATATAAACATGTTCGTAGGGTTCATAAATAATGTGTTCATATACCTCATCCGTCACCACATAGGCATCATATTTTTCCGCCAACTCTCCGATATAGCTAAGCTCCTCACGGGTGAACACCTTTCCGCAGGGATTGGAAGGATTGCACACAATAATGGCCTTGGCCCCCTGACGAAAGGCATCCTCCAACTGCTCCCGGTCAAAATCAAAGGATGGGGGAACCAATGGAACATAAATCGGCTGGGCACCGGAGAGAATGGTATCTGCTCCGTAATTCTCATAAAAAGGAGAAAAAATCACCACCTTATCTCCGGGATTGGTAATGCTCATCATAGTTGCCATCATAGCCTCAGTGCTTCCGCAGGTAACCACGATTTCCGACTCCGGATCCACCTTCACTCCGGAAAAATGCTCATATTTTTTTGCCACGGCATCCCGGAAATTCTTTGCTCCCCAGGTCAGGGCATACTGATGAGGTCCTTCCTTTGCCACCTGAGCCAATCGGTCTGTAATCTCTGCCGGCGGGTCAAAATCCGGAAATCCCTGGGAGAGATTCACGGCTCCGTACTCATTGGCAATTCTGGTCATACGACGAACCACAGAATCTGTAAAATTTGCTGTTCTTTCACTTAATGCTTGCATCTTCCGTCTCCTAAAAAATACCGTAGTATGTTTTTTGTACCACACTGTGGTAAATCAAATCTATCATTGTATTAAAATCGTAAACCGGTAATCCGGTGGCTGCCTGTATTGCCTTTGCATATGGCGGCAAATCACTACACTCCAAAAGAATGGCTCCCAAATCCGGGTTCTCCTTTTGTAAATTCAAAACCACCTGTACCAAATCTTCTGTAAGCTTTCCATTGTCCAGAGTGTTCTTACCCCATCGTATAGGAGCAAAACTTTCCAAGTCTCCAATGTTTTTAACAATCAGGCGACTGGTATCTGTCCCCACTTTTTCCAAAAGGTCATCATTAATATTATCACCGCTGGCGGCCAAAACTGCAATCTTCTTTTTTGAAGAAATTCCGGTCTTTATCATGGGAAGCTGGCACAGGCTGGACAAAAACACCGGAACATCCACCGCATCTGCCACCTGTTTTTGAAAATGGGCAAAATAACCGCAGGCCCCAACAATGGCTCTGACACCGTTTTGCTCCAACTCTTTTGCCGCTGCCACGATTTCCTCTCCAATAGCCGGGTCTCCCTCAAATAACCGCTCTATCTCAAAATTTACTTCTTTATATAATACAGGAAAAGGGTAGGTGGTGGCATTTGCCACATTACCGGGGAGCTTCGGATACACCAGATGTACCGCTATAATCCCTATGGCATGTCCGGAGGTAAAACGCTCCGGCACCTGATGAGTACCCAACAGTTCCTCCCTTGTCTCCAATGAACTTTTCCACTCCATTTGTCTCTCCTCCAAAATGCACAAAAGACGTCGACGAAACTGCCGACGCCTCTCATTTTTATGCTACATAAGTTCCGTTGTTCAGATAATCCAACAATTCATCCTTGGACAAATGTCCGATTCCCAAATCATCTAAGGTAAGTCCGGATTTGTAGAAATCCTTTCCGGTCATAACAGAACCAAGCGTAATCATAGAATCAATTACCGGTGTCTTCACCCCGTATTTCAATCCCAGTTCGTGATAGATGTGACATCCCACCGGAACATCCTCTGTCACGTAACGATCCTGAATGGAGAATGGGCCTGTACCATAACCGGTCTCCCACTGGTCCTCAAATGGAACGATACAATCATCTCCCATATACTCCGGGCCTAAGATGGAGGTTCTGGACAAGAAGTTTTTCTTTGGATATTTTGCAATTCCTACACCGATGGCCTCTGCCAGTTCTACTTCTTCTAGGAAGAATGCATACTGCACTTCAGCAATAGACTTACAATATGCGTGACTGTAAATGGAGTATGAATATTTATCATTGCCTCCGTAAATCCGTCCCCAGTTTTCCATTACGCCGACACCCAAGATAGTTCCCGGACAGTGAAGTACCGGATTCACATTGGAAAATCCAATATCCAACACGGTGTTTCCTCCCACAGGTCCGTCACCTTCTGTGATGGAATCAAAACATCCGAGATACTTGGAGCTGTTTAAGAAAATTTCCTGGTCTGTTGTTGGAAGTGCTGCACCTCTCAAGGTTTTTGCACGATACACCAACCACATATCTGAGGTCTGAACCCCGCCTTCTCTCTCCACACGGGTACCATATGGAGCGGAAGACCAGCCACCGATGATAACTTTCTTCTCTGAACCCAGCTCTCTCATTTTCTTGCGAAGCTTCAAGGAACCGTAGTTGTCCGGAATAATGTGGATAATCATTCCATCCTCCAATACCGGCACCAGCTTTTCAAAGAAAATATCATGGGCTACGGAAGGAATGGCAATAATCACAAGCTTTGCACCTTTTACCGCCTCTACAATATCATCTGTCAACAGATTGAAATATGCCGTTCCCTTTCTCTTAAATCCATACTGGTTTTTCTGAATTCCCCCAAGGGTAATTCCTGTCTTTGCTACATTTCCAAGATTTGCCTGGAAGAACTCCGGCAACTCAAATAATCTTACATCCTTGTTTCCGCCTAACACACAGTCAGCGGCACAGGTCTTTCCCACTGCTCCGGCTCCTAAAACCGCAATTGGGGAATCTTTTAAAACTTCTTCCTCAAACATCTGTCTTCTCCTTATGAATTAAAATACCGGAACAACGGCTCCCTTGTAATTGTCATTGATATAATCTCTTACCTTGTCAGAGAGAATTGCCTTTACCAAAGCCTCTGTCTTAGGGCTCTTTTCCTCTCCCTCGCGAACGCATACATAGTTTGCATAGGTTTCTGCTGCCAAAGAATCAGAAGCCTCCACAGCGATGGATTCTGTCAGGCCTGCACCCAGAGCGTAATTTCCGTTGA
>JALELK010000029.1 GCA_022768745.1 Lachnospiraceae bacterium | reverse complement strand
CGTCGTTGTCATAAGGAACCATCTCTTTTAAGATAGACAAATCTCCGGTTTCTCTGACGTAAGCAGAAGTTCCGGCAATCAGCCAGAGGGGATCGTCATTAAATCCGCTACCGATATCGGAGTTACCTTTCTTGGTCAATGGCTGATACTGATGATATGCGCTTCCGTCCTGGAACTGGGTGGAGGCAATATCAATGATACGTTCTCTTGCCCGGTCCGGAATTAAGTGTACAAATCCAAGTAAATCCTGGCAGGAATCTCTAAATCCCATACCTCGACCGATTCCGGATTCGTAATAAGAAGCGGACCGGCTCATGTTAAAGGTAACCATACACTGGTACTGATTCCAGATATTTACCATACGGTTTACCTTTTTATCATTGGAAGTAATGGTGTATTTGCTGAGAAGTGCATCCCAATAAGCACCTAATTCCCGGAATGCCTCATCCACTGCTGCGGTGGTGCTGTATTTTTCAATCATGGCGTAGGCAGGTTTTTTATTTACAACGCTTGGTGCTGCCCACTTTTCATCTTCAGGATTTTCGATGTAACCCAGAAGAAATACGAAGTCCTTTGACTCTCCCGGTGCAAGGGTGACATTAATCTGCTGGGAAGCAATAGGGCTCCAACCACTGGCGATGGAGTTGGTACACTGTCCGTTTTCCACTACTTCCGGATTGCTGGCATCTCTGTAAGCACCTAAGAAAGCATCTCTGCTGGTATCAAATCCATCAATAGGAACATTGACAGAGTAAATGGCGTAATGATTTCTTCGCTCTCGGTATTCTGTCTTGTGATAGATGGTGGAGTTTTCCACTTCCACCTCACCGATGGATAAGTTTCTCTGGAAATTTTTCATATCATCATCTGCATTCCAAAGACACCATTCCACATAGGAGAATAAGGTGAGGGACTTAGTGATGTCTCCGTGGTTTGTCAAAGTGACCTTTGTAAGTTCACAGGAATCATTGAGTGGAACAAAAGATAACAGGGATGCCTGAATATCATTTTTAAACCCATTAAATTTACTGTATCCAATGCCGTGTCTGCACTGGTAGGAGTCTAACTCTGTCTTAGTTGGCTGCCAGGCAGGATTCCATACACAGTCCCCATCCTTTATGTAGAAATATTTTCCGTTGCAATCGGCAGGAATATCATTGTAGCGATATCTGGTCAATCGCAAAAGCTTTGCATCTTTATAGAAAGTGTATCCACCACAGGTGTTGGAAATCAATGTGAAGAAATCCTTGCATCCCAAGTAATTAATCCAGGGAAGGGGTGTTTTGGGTGTCGTGATAACGTACTCTTTGTTTTCGTCGTCAAAATAACCGAATTTCATAGTGTAAAAACTCCTCCTTTATATATTTTGATATTGGGTTGAAAATCAAGAAAATTTATATCAACTTCCATAACTAGCGAAATCGTTTAAGTAAAAGGACATAAATTCCTTGCTCAAAGTATAAAATATGTTGTGCAGAATTGCAATACCTAAAATCTTTAATGGCGAAAACCCTTGAAAAATCAATAAATCTATAAAAAAACACGAAAAAAATCAAAAAAATGGTTGCGCTTTTGGAGATTCTGTTGTATATTTAAGCCACGAAAACGATTAAGTGCTTTCGCGAATCATTTCTCTAAGAGGAGAAAGCTAGGGGAGATTGCAAGTATGGTTTCACTCAAAGATATAGCTCAAAAGTGCGGAGTTTCCGTTGCTACAGTGAGCAAAGCGTTAAACGGGCACAGCGATATTGGTGAGGATACCAGAAAGCGCGTTGCGGAAGTTGCCAGAGAGATGGGATATGTACCCAACGCCGTAGCCAAGGCTCTGAAGACAGATCGTACTTATAACATAGGGGTGTTGTTTGTGGATGAGGCTGGAAGCGGTTTGACACATGATTACTTCTCTCATGTTTTAGATGGCTTTAAGAGACAGGTGGAAGAAGCAGGATACGACCTGACCTTTATCAGCAACAATAAAAATAATCTCGGCAGAACTTCCTATATGGAGCATGTGAGATTCCGGAGATTCGATGGTGTTTGTATTGCATGTGTTGATTTTTCCAATCCGGAAGTGTTGGAGCTGGTACAGGGGGATATCCCGGTGATTACCATTGACCACATTTTCGACAATACAGCAGCGGTTATCTCGGATAATGTAGGTGGAATGAAAGACTTAGTCAGATACGTATTTGGAAGAGGACATCGCAAGGTGGCTTACATTCACGGAGTCAGTTCCGCCGTTACCACCGCCAGATTGACATCCTTTTACCGCACGGCACAGGAGTATGGAATTGAAATTCCTGATGAGTATGTTTTAGAGGCTCCGTATCGTGATACCAAAAGTGCTTATGAACGAACACTGGAACTTTTGGATTTGCCGGAGCCGCCCAGTTGTATTTTATATCCGGATGATTTCGCCGCTTTCGGTGGTATCCGGGCAATCAGCCAGAGAGGACTTCGGATTCCTGAGGATATATCCATAGCCGGATATGATGGACTTCGGATAGGAAGACATGTGACACCGCGACTCACCACATTGAGACAGGATACGGAAAGAATTGGAAGGACGGCTGCAGACCGGCTGGTGGATATGATTGAAAATCCAAAGACCACGTTGATTCAGCATTGTATGGTAACCGGGGTGTTATACGAAGGGGAATCCGTAGCAGACATTTCATAAGGAAAGATGAAAGACATATATTGGTAGTGCAAGAGAATATTCATATTGATATAAACTGCTGAGGCAGATTTATATAGAACAAAATAATCTTTTATCAAAAAGGGAGGATTTTTACATGAAAAAGAGAGTAGTAAGCTTAATCATGGTAGCCGCAATGGCAGCAACAATGTTTGCCGGCTGTGGCAGCAAGAAAGAAGCAAGCGCTTCTAAGCCAAGCTCTGAAGGTAAGGTATTGAACATTCAGTGCTGGAACGACGAGTTCAGAGGATTCGTTGAGCAACATTATGACGGTTATGAGAAGGTTGACGATCAGACCGGTAAGATTGGTGATGTCACAGTAAAATGGACAGAGACACCAAGTAAGGACAACGCATATCAGGAAAATCTGGACCGTGTATTGCAAAACCAGGAAAGCGCAGATGCTGATGACAAGGTTGACTTGTTCTTGGTTGAAGCTGATTACGCTTTGAAATATACAGATACAGATTATGTTCTTCCTGTAGCTGATGTAGGAATCACAGAGGATGATACAAAGGATATGTATCAGTATACCAAGGACGTTGTTACAGATTCTAACGGTGTATTAAAGGGTGTTTCATGGCAGGCTTGCCCAGGTATTATGTTCTACAACAGAGACATTGCTAAGGAAGTTTTAGGAACAGACGATCCTACAGAAGTACAGAACTATGTAAAGGATTGGGATACATTTACACAGACAGCTGAGACAATGGCTGCAAAGGGTTACAAGATGACCTCTACTGTAAATGATACTTACAGAACATATTCCAACAACGTATCAAGCAAGTGGGTTGAAGAAGGAAAGCTCAATATTGATGACAACATCATGAAGTGGGTTGATGACTCTAAGAAGATGGTTGATGAAGGCACAACAGCTGGTACACATGAGCTTTGGTCAGATGACTGGAACAAGGGTATGTATGAGAAAGATGCAGTATTCTGCTACTTTGGACCTGCATGGTTGGTTAACTTCTCAATGCATGCTGACGAAGAAGGATCTGTTGCAAACGCTGGTAAGTGGGGCGGTTGTGTAGGACCTCAGAGTTTCTATTGGGGCGGTACATGGCTTTGTGCAGCAGCAGGAACAGACAATGCTGAGTTAGTAAAAGACATTATGTATAAGTTCAGCTGTGACCCTGCTACATTGAAGGCATTAGTTGAAGACAACGATCAGTTCGCAAACAACAAGACCGTTATGGCTGAGATGGCTAAGTCTGATTACACCAGCAAGGTTCTTGGCGGACAGAATCCATTGCCAATGTACATGGAAGGTGCTGAGAAGGTAGACCTTTCTAATATGACAGCATACGATCAGGGATGTAACGAAGAATTCCAGAACGCTATGAAGAACTACTTCGATGGAAATGCTACAGAGGATGAAGCATTACAGTTATTCTACAAGGCAATTGGTGAGAAGTACCCAGCAATTGAACTTCCAGAATAAGAGAAGGAATTAAGGTATAAAGTTATACCATAGAAAAAACACTAAGATGTGCCTGTCGGCTTATGAAGTGGCAGACAGGCACTCTTTTTGATTAAAAAGGGCAACAAACAGAGTATTTTTAATGAAAAAGGGTAAAAAGTACATAACATTTTTAGTGTAAAGAAAAAATATAATGAAACATGGAGGTGGAGCAGTGGATACCAAGAAGAACAAAAAGGTCAATCAATATAATCGCTGGGGATACATATTCCTGATTCCTTTTATCAGTGTTTATATTGTATTTCAATTGATTCCGTTAATTACAACAGTTTACAACAGTTTTTTTGAAAACTACAGAGAGGGCTTGATGCAGATTGGACCGAGATTTATCGGTTTGGAGAACTACAAAGCAGTTTTCTCTTCTCCGGATATCTGGATTTATGCCAAGAACACAATGATTATGTGGGTTATGGGATTTATCCCACAGATTATCTTCTCATTACTTTTGGCAGCGTGGTTTTCTGACAATCGAATGAGAATCAAAGGAGCCCGTTTCTTTAAGACGGTTATCTATCTGCCAAACCTGATTATGGCATCTGCATTTGCAATGTTGTTTTTCGCATTGTTCTCCGATGGAGGTCCGATTAACTATATGCTGATGGATTTGGGAATTTTGAAAGCACCATATCGGTTCTTCTCCCATGCAGGTTCTACCAGAGCGCTGGTTGCGATTATGAACTTCTTGATGTGGTTTGGTAATACTACCATTCTTCTTATGGCCGGTATGATGAGTATTGATACTTCTTTATATGAAGCTGCTGAAGTGGATGGAGCTACCAGTACACAGAGATTTTTTAAGATTACACTTCCGGTTTTGAAACCGATTTTGATTTATGTTGCAATCACATCTTTGATTGGTGGTTTGCAGATGTTCGATGTACCTCAGATTTTGACCGATGGAAAAGGTGAGCCAATGAGATCATCTATGACATTGATTATGTACTTGAACAAGTGGCTGTACAGCAAGAATATGGGTCGTGGTGGTGCGTTATCTGTAGTAATGTTTGTAATCACAGGTGCCTTAAGTTTGTTGGTATTTAAGCTGTCAGGCTATGACAAGGAAGAGGATTAGGAGGACAGATATGGAGACAAAATCAAAAGGATTAAATATTAAAGCAAGAAGAGCAATTGCTTATGTAGTACTTATATTTTTAACGGTTCTGTGTCTGTTCTGGTTCTGGGTTTTGTTTGTAAATTCCACAAGAACACATTCCCAGATTACCACAGGATTTTCCGCATTGCCGGGAACCAATTTTGCAAAGAACTGGCACACATTGATGGGCGGTCAGCTACCTGTATGGCGTGGACTTTTTAACAGTTTCTTCATTGCGGCAACATCAGCAGCATTGACGACTTATTTTTCATCTATGACAGCCTATGCCATCCATGCATATCGTTTTAAGGGAAGAAGATTCATCTCAATGTTCATTTTGATGATTATGATGATTCCTACACAGGTTACCGCACTTGGATTTTTGGAGTTAATCAATAATATGGGATTGGATAACAGTTTCCTTCCATTGATTTTACCGGCAATTGCTTCACCTGTTACATATTTCTATATGAAGCAATACCTACAGAGTTCTATGTCCTTGTCAATTATTGAGGCTGCCAGAATCGATGGCGCCGGGGAGTTTAAGATTTTCAACACCATCGTGTTGCCAATCATCAAACCGGCCATTGCAGTACAGGCAATCTTTGGATTTGTTGCCAGCTGGAACAATTACTTCACGCCAGCCTTGGTTTTACATTCCAACGACAAGAAGACATTGCCTATTCTGATTGCACAGTTGCGTTCTGCTGATTACTTGAAGTTTGATATGGGTCAGGTATATATTATGATTCTTTTCTCAATCTTACCGGTTGTAATCGTATACCTGATTTT
>JALELK010000010.1 GCA_022768745.1 Lachnospiraceae bacterium | reverse complement strand
ACTGGCAGCCTTATTTCCGATAATCTTTCTTCCGCATCTGCGCTCCAGCTCCTGAATCAATTCCGGTGGAAAACCTGTCTCTGTAAAGGTGATAAAAGGTTTTTCCGTGTAAATCCCCATCATCTCCCAATGACCGGTCATAGTGTCTTTTCCGTTACTCTCTTCTCTCACCGGCATATAATATCCCATAGGGTTTGAAACCGCCGGAACCTGTTTTAATTTTTTTAAATTTGCCATTCCCAGCTTTTGAAGATTCGGAATGGTAAAGGTGTCCATCTTCTCTGAGATATGTCCCAAAGTATCCACGCCTATATCGCCAAATTTCTCTGCATCCGGCATAGCTCCCATTCCCAGGGAATCCATAACAATAACAAAAACTCTTTTATATTTTTTGTATTCCATAAGTACCCCTTTTTCCATAAATATCTGTCTAATTTTTTTCTTTATCCTGTTGAATCAAAATTCGAAGGGCCTCCACCGCTGTTTTGATTGCCAGCTCCGTATCGTGAACCTGAGTATTTTCCAGACCCATTTTTGCTCTCTCCTGATTGGCAACCACAAGGAAACAGGAACCTACTCTCACCCTAAGAAAACTTCCGGCAATAAATAAAGCAGCCGACTCCATCTCAGAAGCCAGAGCTCCCATTTTAAGCCATGCCTGCCACTTGTTTTCCAGCTCATAGCTTACTGGCATCACCTCCGGTTCATGCTGTCCAAAAAAGGAATCCTTACACTGAACCACTCCTATGTGATAATTGATTTTCTGGTTTTTTGCACTTTGAATCAAGGCGTTCATCACATCCACATCCGGAACTGCCGGATATTCAATGGGAGCATATTCCTTGCTGGTTCCCTCCATACGGATGGCACCGTTGGCAATCACAATGTCTCCACCCTTTACATCCACCTGCATTCCTCCACAAGTACCTACACGGATAAAGGTATCCGCTCCCGACTTGGAAAGTTCCTCAATGGCAATGGCTGCAGATGGACCACCGATTCCTGTGGAAGTGACACTGACTTTTACCCCATCTAAAGTACCGGTATATGTGGTATACTCTCTGCTGTCAGCCACCAATTTTGCATTTTCAAAATGCTCTGCTATTTTTTGGCATCGCTTTGGATCTCCCGGCAAAATCACATACTTTCCAATATCCTCCGGTCCGATATTGGTATGATACTGTTTTCCGGAACCTTCTGTGTAATCAACCATAGTTCATTCCCCCTTTATAAATTCTCCGGCCCAAATCCCATGGGCAACAGTTCTTTTAATAAATATTTCTCCCAGGAAATCTCACCCTTTGCACTTCTTTTTCCCAATATAACGGAAAAATCATCCCTGCAGAATTCCTTCATTACCTGACGGCACACCCCACAGGGAGCACAAAGACCCAGTTCCTTTGCATCCTCTGTTCCGCCTACTATGGCAATGGCCTCAAAATCTGTTTTTCCCTGACTCACTCCATTGAAAAAAGCGGTTCTTTCGGCGCAGTTGGTCACTGAAAAGGAAGCATTTTCAATATTGCATCCCTGTATCACTTCTCCCTCTGCCGTCAAAAGAGCCGCTCCTACTTTAAAATGTGAATAAGGCGTATACGCCCTCTCCCTGGCCTCCAAAGCTGATTTTACCAATTCTTCCTCTCTCATCCTTGGATTTCCTCCCATACTGTTATTACACACAGTATAGCACAGTTCGAGCCAGTTTTGGGTGATATTATCTTATGCAGATATAAACAAGATATATTCCATAAAGAGCCAACATAGTGATTCCTTCCATACGTCCGATTCTTTTCTTTGTCACACAGAATAACCAGGTAATCAATGAGAATACTAAAAGGATAATGATATCAATCACATTTTCTGTCAAAAAGGCAATTGGACTTACACTGGCTGCAATACCCAGAACCATCAGAATATTAAACACGTTGGAACCCACTACATTTCCGATGGCCATATCCAACTCATTTTTTCTGGCAGCCACAATGGAAGTCACAAGTTCTGGAAGGGATGTACCTACAGAACAAATGGTAAGTCCAACCAATGTAGCACTGATACCGAAGCTGGTGGCGATGGTAGATGCACTGTCTACAACCCAGTCTCCGCCATATTTAATGGCGATAGCTCCACCAACAATATAAAGGATACTCTTCCAGACCGGCTGCTCCTTCATTTCGCTTATCTCTTCGTTCATTTCCCGTTCTTTCTCGGAAATCTCGCCACGCTTTCTGGCATCCATTGCACTCTTAATCAAAACGAAAAGAAATCCAACAAAAATAACCAGGAAAATGATTCCATCCACACGACCCAGTGTCATACCAATATATCCTGCCACAAGGAGTAAAATGGCACAAATCACAGAAAACGGATAATCTCTTTTCAATACATCTTTGCTGACTTGAAGTTCACACATTACAGCACACACACCCAACACTACCATCAGGTTAAAAATATTGGAACCCACCACATTGCTGACTGCCAATGTGTTCTGATTATTGATGGACGCCGCAATACTTACAGACGTCTCCGGCAAACTGGTTCCCATAGCCACAATGGTCATACCGATAATCAGTGATGGCACCTTTAACATCTTTGCCACTGAGGAAGCACCTTCCACAAAAAAATCTGCTCCCTTTACCAAGAGAACAAACCCCACAACTAATACAATTACTGCTTTTAAAACTGTCATTCCCATTTCTTAATTTACCCTTTCTCTCTCTCTTTATCCCAACATGTGTTCCAATAAAATTTTAATACCCAGCAATACTAAAATTAAGCCCCCGGCAAATTCCGCCTTTGTCTTGTATTTGTTTCCAAAAATGTTTCCCACAAATACCCCTGCTGCGGAAATGATAAAGGTTACCACACCAATAATGGTGATTGCCTCCACAATATTCACTTCCAGGAAGGAAAATGTGATACCAACAGCCAAAGCGTCAATGCTGGTTGCAATGGCAAGGATAAACAATTCCTTGATGTCCAAAGCCGGGTCCATCTCCTCCACTTCCACAGGCTCATTTTTTTCGCGGATAGCCTCAACCATCATTTTTCCACCAATATAGGCCAATAGGATAAATGCAATCCAATGGTCAATACTGCTGATTTTGTCAGCAAACTGACTTCCCAAAAACCATCCGATCAAAGGCATAATCGCCTGAAATCCGCCAAAAAACAACGCAATAATAAAACATTGTTTCTTGTTCACCTTTCGCATGGCAAGTCCCTTACATATGGAAACTGCAAAGGCATCCATAGCCAGTCCAACTCCCATCAAAAGTAATTCAAAAGCTCCCATTTTTTCTCCTTATGTGATTTTTCTGCAAGGCAGTTCCGCTAAATTTCAGTGTAAAAAAAGAGACTCCGTGTGCAGTTTATAAAACCACACACATGAGTCTCACTTATTAAGATTTGCCAGGTCATAAGACCGAGTCTGTTGACAAATCACACCTTCGTGTTAGCTACTCCCTCACGGCTGTTCCTCAACTATATCCGATTTACGCCTGCGCGTCAATGACTTTTCCACGTTTTTCATAAACTTTACGTATGATAATTCCTGCAACCAGAGCTTCTATGATTCCAAGAATGACTCCTGTAAACACATCTGTAGGAAAATGTACAAATACATACATTCTGGAAACGGCAATCATCGCCGCCAAAATCACCGCTGCAATTCCCTGTTTCCGATATCTTGCATACTGTAAAATGGATACAGCAGATGCAAAGGATGCAGATGAATGACCTGACGGAAAAGAATAATCCTTTGGATTTTTTACCAATAATTTCACTGACGAATCTATCCAGCAGGGTCTTGCCCGGCCTACCGCATTTTTTAAAACAAGGTTAATCACCAGAACCGAAAACAGCAAAGACAAAAGCGATGTCCATGCCACACGTTTATCCTTACAAAAAATAAACATCAATACCGTCACAATAATCCAAAAGATTCCTGCATTCCCCAAAGAGGTAATTGCCACCATAATCTTATCCAAAACCGGATTGTGAAGTCCCTGAAACCAATACAGAACATCAAATTCCCATGGAAAAAATATCTCTCTTCCCATTTTATGCTTCCAATTCTACCTTACAGAATTTCTTCTTTCCCTTTTTAAGAATAAATTCTTCTGCAAAGTCTTCCTTTGTATAGGATGCGTGGGAATCGGTTACCTTTTCTCCGTTTACGGAAACACCGCCCTGTTCCACAGCTCTTCTTGCCTCGTTACGGCTGGTAGCCAGATTTGCACTAATCAAAAGCTGCAGGATATCAATCTGGTCTTCGTTAAATATCTCTGTTGAAATGGTTTCTGTAGGCATGTTTGCTGCACTACCGGTAGAGAACAATGCTTTGGATGCATCTCTGGCTGAAACCGCTTCTTCCTCTCCGTGTACCAGACTTGTCAATTCGTAAGCCAAAATATCTTTTGCCTCGTTTAACTGAGATCCTTCCCATTTTTCCATCTCGTCAATCTTTTCCAATGGAAGAAAAGTAAGCATTCTCAAACATTTTAAAACGTCCTGATCAGACACGTTTCTCCAGTACTGATAAAACTCAAATGGTGAAGTCTTGTTTGGATCCAGCCAAACAGCACCGGACTGGGTTTTTCCCATCTTCTTTCCCTCAGAGTTCAAAAGAAGATTGATGGTCATTGCATATGCATCTTCTCCTAATTTACGACGAATCAACTCTGTTCCGCCTAACATATTACTCCACTGATCGTCGCCACCAAACTGCATATTACAACCGTATTTCTGATACAGCATGTAAAAATCGTAGCTCTGCATAATCATGTAGTTAAATTCTAAGAAGCTGAGACCCTTTTCCATTCTCTGCTTGTAACACTCTGCTGTAAGCATTCTGTTTACAGAAAAATGAGGTCCAACATCTCGGAGAACTTCCACATAGTTCAATCCCATCAACCAGTCTGCATTGTTTACCAAAATTGCCTTGTCCTCAGAGAAATCAATGAAACGGCTCATCTGCTTTTTGAAGCATTCTACGTTGTGATTAATGGTTTCTGTGGTCATCATCTGGCGCATATCACTTCTTCCGGAAGGATCTCCAATCATAGCAGTCCCGCCACCAATTAAAACCACCGGCTTGTTTCCAGCCATCTGCAATCTCTTCATCAGGCAAAGTGCCATAAAATGTCCAACGTGTAAGCTGTCTGCTGTAGGATCAAATCCAATATAAAAAGTTGCTTTTCCATTATTAATTAATTCTTTAATCTCCTGCTCATCTGTTACCTGGGCAATCAATCCTCTTGCAACCAATTCATCATAAATTTCCATTTTTTTACCACCTTTATCTTGTTATTTATTTCTTTTTGCTTTTTTCTTTTTTGTTTTCACTTTTACAGGCTGGGAAGCCTGATATGCCCGCATCCTCTTTGCCAGAGCATAATAAAAAGTTGAAAGTGCTGCACTTAAAAGTATAGCTCCCAAAATATCCGTAAACCAGTGTACTCCGGAAAGTAATCTTCCCACAACCGTAACCACCATTACAGCACCGGAAAAAATTTCTGCCACGATTCTAAGTGCCTTCTTTTTGATTCTATAATGGAACTGAAGAATAGCACTGACCATAACACAGATCAATAACATAGTATGGGAAGACGGATAGGATGCTTCCATCTTATTGATAACCAGCAAAGGTCTGAAGTTAATAATAAACAGCTGAAAAACCACATAATGTAAAGCAATCAATATGTAGAGGATGGCAAGGGCGATTAAATCCTTATCCACTCGTCTTATTTTTTGTCTTTCAACCCACTGTACTAATCCGTATACAGCAAATCCAATCATATATAAAATGGCAATTTTTCCTAATAACTGAGTCAGGTTATACCAAAATACACTTTTTCCTATGTGACTAAACACATATTCATTTATGGTTCCAAGGCCTACTAAAGATCCTCCCGGTCCGATAGGTTGTACATCCACATACACCAACAAACCTGTCAACACCATAAAACAGATATAAAGAATTATGGTAGGTGTAAAGTCAAATTTAAAAATCTTTTTTACTGTTTCCATTATTTTTCCCCTTGTACAAAATCTACTAAATACATAAAAAGCGGTTCAAATAATGAACCGCTAAAAGGCGCCAACCAGATTCGAACTGGTGATAGAGGTGTTGCAGACCTTTGCCTTACCACTTGGCTATGGCGCCATACAAAATGGATTATAATAAATTTCCTGACATACGTCAAGATATTTAATGACTCCGACGGGAATCGAACCCGTGTTACCGCCGTGAAAGGGCGATGTCTTAACCGCTTGACCACGGAGCCAAAAATTAAGTTCCGTCTCTGCGGAACTTAGCTCACATTGTAAACGGAGAAGGAGGGATTTGAACCCTCGCGCCAGTTTCCCGACCTATACCCTTAGCAGGGGCACCTCTTCGGCCACTTGAGTACTTCTCCACAGTCGAATTTCCTTTTATATTCACAATGCACAAATTATTTTACTAAAGCTATTTCTGTTTGTCAATGAAAATATTATAGATTCTCTAATATTTCTTTTAGAGACTCCTCCACTTTCTTACATGGGTTTGCCTGGATATCCTTCATAGTGGGATTGCAACTCTCCATTAAATACGGATGTCCCACAAGACACAGCATAGTCCTATCGTTTTCATTATCTCCAAAGGCTGCCATTTCCTCCGGGAGAATTCCAAGACGTTTTCCCAGTTTTTCCATTGCTGTACCTTTTCCCGTACCCTTTGCCACAAAGTCTACCCATTGGTTTCCGGAAACCGTAATTTCACAATCTTTATCTGAAAACATGGATAAAAACTGGTCCGTAGCCTCTTTTTGTTTTTCCGGAGGCGTAAAATAGGAAATTTTGATAATCTCCTCCTGGATTCGTTCCGGATAATCAATCACCGTGACATGATTGCCCACCACATCTCTCACATGGGAGACAAACTCCGGTTTCTTTGGCACAAGGTAACAGGTTCTCTCACCGGATATTACAATTTCACAATCCGGTCGATTCAAAATGGCATGACAAACATCCAAAGCCAAACCATCTTCAATGGCGGATTTCACCTGAACCTGGTCATTGTGCATAACCAATGCCCCATTTTCACACAAATAAATAATTTTATCCTTCACCGGAGCAAAAAGTTTTTGCAGACTGTGATACTGCCGTCCACTGGCTGCTACAAAATATACACCTTTTTTTGTTAGTTCCTCAATCAATGGAAACAACTCCGGGTCACAACTCTGTGCTCCGTTTAAAAGTAAAGTACCATCCAAATCACTGGCTATCAGTTTAATATCAGACATTCTACTTTGTATCCTTCCGCATTTTTATCTACTTGTTTTTATTATTCTTCCTTATTACAGTAGACTTTACACATTCTAAATATCTTTTTTGTAATCTAAAATTGCTGTTTCATACAAATTATTTCCGTGACAATCTGCCACCACAATGACCGGAAAATTTTCTACCGTAATCTTCCGAATTGCCTCTGCTCCCAAATCATCATAGCAGACCACTTCCGATGCAGTGATACATTTGGAGAGAAGAGCTCCTGCTCCTCCCACTGCCGCAAAATACACTGCATGGTTGCGCACAACAGCATCCAGCACTTCCTTTGTTCGCTTTCCTTTTCCAATCATTGCCTTTTCCCCCAAGTCCAAAAGTCTCGGAGCATACTTATCCATACGACTGGCGGTAGTTGGACCTGCAGAACCGATAGGTCTTCCCTCTCTAGCGGGAGATGGTCCCATATAATAAATAGTGGCATCCTTTATATCAATCGGAAGTTCCTCGCCTCTATCCAGCACTTCCATCATTCTCTTATGAGCAGCATCCCTTGCTACATACATCTCTCCTGACAAGTAAACATAATCTCCGGAAGTAAGTTTTTCTGCTATCTTCTCTGTAATTGGTAATGTTATATGTTGATCCATATTTTCTCCTTTACTTTTTATCCTTCACACATTTGAGTTACACATCCGAATTATGAACAATTTTACGCATTTCATTACAGACACGCTTCCGCTTGTAAAAAAATGTAGCGGTACTAAATTCGCATAAATGCTCATTAAGTACCGACGTTTTTTACAGTCTGTAAACGAAATGGTGAAAGTTATTCATAATTCTTTCTGTACTCGTGATTTAAAGTTTTGTAACATTGTTTATGCATCTATTATTTACATAAAATAATATAATAATTTTCAAAACTTCATATATCTATATTTGCACATTTACCACTTTAAACATATATATCAGCAATTCTGGATTTAAATCACTTTAACCACATGGCGATTAACATGACAACATATATTGATTGCCACAGGAAGTCCGGCGATATGAGTGGCATATGTATTAATGTTTACTACCAAGGCTGTGGTTCTTCCCCCCAGTCCTCCGGGTCCGATGCCAAGTCCATTTATTTTTTCAAGCATTTCTTCTTCCAAATCTCTCACCCATGGGATTTCCGGTTTTTCTGAAAGCTCTCTGGTGAGAGCCTGTTTTGCCATAATGGCAGATTTTTCAAAAGTTCCACCGATGCCTACTCCAACCACCATAGGAGGACAGGCATTTGGTCCCGCATCTTTTACTGCTGTCAAAATCGCATTTTTCACACCTTCGATTCCGTCTGCCGGCTTTAACATAAATACACGACTCATATTTTCACTGCCAAAGCCCTTTGGTGCAAAGGTGATTTTCACTTTATCTCCTGGAACAATGCTGTAATGAACCACTGCCGGGGTGTTATCCTTCGTATTCATTCTCTCAATTGGGTCTCCCACTACGGATTTTCTCAAAAATCCATCTGTATATCCTGTGCGAACACCTTCATTGATGGCATCTTCCAGATTTCCGTCTACAAAATGAACGTCCTGTCCAATTTCCATAAAGACCACTGCCATACCTGTATCCTGACAGATTGGTATCATTTCCTGATCTGCTATCTTAAGATTTTCCTGTAACTGGTTCAAAATCTTTTTACCAAGAGGAGACTCCTCAGATTCTGTGGCTTGCTTCAAGGCCTCATCCATATCCTTAGACAGATAATGATTTGCCTGAACACACATTTTTGCTATTTCTTCCGTAATAACCTTTACCGATATTTCTCTCATTTGTGGTTTTCTCCTTTGGTTTTTTTCCATTATATCATAAGTGTGAGCCATTGGGGACGGGTACCAATGGCTCATTTAGAATTTATTTTTTTACATATATTGACTTTTGTATTATTTGTATTAGTATAAGTAATACAAATAATACTTAAAGGAGTTCTATATATGGTTATCTGTATTGATGAAATTTCGGATATTCCTATTTATAAACAGATTCGGAATCAGATTGTGCTTGGAATTTCAGACGGACGGTTAAAACCGGGAGAACAGTTGCCTACGGTCAGAGCCCTTGCAGAGGAAATGGGAATTAACTCTATGACCGTAAACAAAGCCTATTCTCTTTTAAAACAAGAAGGCTATATTTTTACAGACCGGAGAAATGGCGCCAGAGTGATGACTGAATTTCAACAGGAAAAAAATCTCTCTCAAAGCTCTTTGGATGCCCTTCAACAGATTATATCTGAGGCTACGATTAGTGGAATGTCAAAGGAAGACTTTTTCCAAATTTGTGAAAAATTTTTTTAGGAGGTGTTGTTATGTTAAACATTATACTTTTTGTTACTGCTTATCCCATTCTGTTTTTAATGTATTTTTTCATAGTAAAAAACAATGGAAATGAAAATCACCTTCTATTTTCTGTAACTATGGAAGATGCCTGGCTTCAGCAGGAAGAGGTTAAAAAAATTACTTCCGATTTTAGAAGGCAGATGAGAGTTCTACTGCTTATCCTTTCAATCATTCCTTTTACCAGCCTGCTCTCAAAACACGTATCGATTCAGTTTACCATCTGGATGATGTGGGTTTTAGCTTTATGCTTTGTTTTATTTATTCCTTTTGGGATTGCAAATAAAAGATTGAAACAATGGAAAAAAGAGAATCATCTTTACAGTGAACAAAAACTTATCTCCTACACAGAATTGAAAAATGCCGGAAATATAAGAAAAGTTACTTTTTTACCTTTCTTTCTTCCCATCCTTGTCAGTTTTTCCATTTGGATTTTTGCGATTTTCTGTGAAAATAAATTTTCATTTATGGCCAAGGGAGATCACTGGATTGTATTTACTATGGCATGTTTAACTGTTTTATTTTGGATGATTGCCCTGTTGATGGATCACAAACCTATCGAAGTGATTTGTTACGAAAGTGATATCAATATCAATTACACCAGAGCAAAAAAGAATGTCTGGAAAAATTTTTGGCTGCTTTG
>JALELK010000080.1 GCA_022768745.1 Lachnospiraceae bacterium | reverse complement strand
CTTCTGTCAAAAGATTCACAAATTGTGTGTTTCAAATGTACTATATTTTAAATTGTCTGAAAATAATTTTTTTCAAAAAAATTTCCCTCTATCCAAAGTCGGATAAAGGGAATCTTTCATCATTTTAATTGGCGCCCCACTTGGTAAAGAAAGCATGATTTCCTATCATGGTATAGCCGGTGATACCAAAGTGATCCGCCCACACCTTTGTCATAAAAAACAGCCAGTCTCCGGAGCGATATCCGTTTAATACCTGTCGGGCAGCATTGGTACAGGACTCGTTAGGTCCTCGTTCCAGAACCAATGCCAAATGTCCATCCCGCACCGGTTGAAACTGATTCGTCTGGTAAATCACCCCTGAGAGCGTATTAGGGAAGTAGGAACTCTTAACTCTGTTCATAATGACGGTCCCCACTGCCAACTGTCCCTCATAGGACTCTCCTCCGGCTTCTGCCTGAATAATGGAAGCCATCAGTTTCAAATCTGCATCTGTATAGCCATTTAATGCACCGGAAGTATCTTCCGCCGGTGGGGGGGTAGTATTTTCACCACCGCCTTCACCATTTTCATCTCCATTCCCCTGCTGCTGTTGCTGTTGTTGTTGCTGAGCAATCTGCTGTGCTAACTGAGCCTGAGCCGCCGCTTCCTCTCCGGCAAGAGATGCCTCCTGCTGACGATATTCCTCGATTTTGGCGTTAAATTGCTCCACCGTCATCTCCGCTGCAGAAACCTCGCCCTGCTTTGCGCTATAGGCACCTTTGGCATCCATCACCAAATCATCCAATTCGTCCTGTTTCGCTGTCAACGTATCGTTGTATTCCGCCAACTTGTTTTTCTTATCACTGAGACTTGCTGATTTTTCCTTGATGGACTCCTGCAACTGGGCATAAGCAGTCACCATCTTGCGGTCATAGGAAGCAATTGCAGCAATGTACTCTGCCCTTTGCAAAAACTCTGCCATAGAACCGGATTCCAACAGACTCACCAGCAGGGAATCCGTTCCGTTTTCATACATAAAACGAATTCTGGATTTCATCCCCTCATACTGGCTCTTCTGGTCACTTTCCGCCTGCTTCAACTGTTTTTCCAGTTGATTTATGCTCTTTGTGGTGGATGCAATGTCATTTTGGATATCCGCAATCTCACTGTTGACACTCTGCAGACGCTGATTATAGGAATTGTATGTTGCCCCTAAGTCGTCTGCCTGATTCTGTAACTCATCCACAACCTTCTGGGCATCATCCTTCTGTTTTTGCGTCTCATTCTGGTGTATTTGATTTTCCTGTTTCTCCTGCTGAATTTCCTCCAGGGTTTTCGCTGACACCCGGGAATGTCCCACCACTGGTATCACCAACGTTACCGCCAGAAGAAATGCAAGATACCTTCTTCCATTTTGTTTCATAGGCCCTCATCTTTTGAAACCGGCTTATGCCTTTTATCTGTTATCGGAAGGAAGTGCTGATTGCCTCCACCGCAACCGCTCCCCCACGCACAATCTCCAAATGTCTGAATCTTTTCTTCAACAAAGCAATCAAGTCATTGTTTCTGTGTTCCGTCAAGGTGCATTCCAAAAGAATGCTATCCTCTCCGATATCAGCCACTTTTACATTGCCATTGTTCACATTAAACACCTGGGCAATTTGGAATACCTCTGCCTTCTGCGCCTGGTCAAGCCCCTTGACCTTTGCAAAAAGAATTTCCTTCATATGTAATGGCACATTGGTCAAATCAATCACCTTGATTACCTCTACCATACAATTTAATTGTTTTTTTATCTGTTCAAAAGTAATATCGTCACTGGTAACGCAGATGGTCATACGGGATACATCCTCGTGCTCTGTGGTACCTACGGTTAAACTCTGTAAGTTATAGGATTTTCCTGAAAACAATCCGGAAACCTTTGCCAGTACACCCACCTGGTTTTCTACATATAATGCAATCCAACGATTTTTCATTTCCATATCCTTCGCCCCCTATTTCAAAATCATCTCACTCATAGGATTTCCGCTTTTTACCATAGGTAAAACCAGTTCCTCAGTAGCAATCATAAATTCAATAACGGTAGGAGCATCTGTATTTTTCTTTGCCGTGGCAAGTGCCTCTGCCACCTCATCCTCCGATGTCACTCGGATGGCATGTGCCCCGTAACTCTCTGCCCATTTTACAAAATCAGGGGTATATGGCGGGCATGCTTTGTTTGGTCCCTTACAATTGTCCGGACAATCTATATTTCGACGAAGACAGGTAATCTCATAACGTTTGCCATAAAACAACTGCTGCATCTGTCGAACCATTCCCAAATAATAATTATTTAAAATACAAATGGTAATGGGAGCTTTTTCACAAATGGCTGTGGCCATCTCCTGCATATTCATCTGCATACCACCGTCTCCGGTAATGCACACCACATCCGTATCCGGTGCACCAATCTTGGCACCTACAGCTGCCGGAAAACCAAAGCCCATGGTTCCCAAACCACCGGAAGTCACCATCTTTTTGCCTCTCGGCAAAGAAATGTACTGGGTAGCCCACATCTGATGCTGTCCCACGTCTGTCACCACAATTCCCTTAGGGAAGGTATCGTTGATAGCCTCCATAATCATCTGCGGAGACAATCCCTTGTCTCTGCGCATCTCCAAAGGATTTTCAGCCTCCCATGCAGCAATGCGCTCCATCCACTTGTCTGTATTCTTAGGTTCTGCCCATTCTACCAGACGCTCTAACGCCACATTGGCATCGGAAACCACCGGCACATCCACCACTACATTTCTGGAGATGGAAGCCGTGTCCACATCCAGATGCACAATCTTTGCCTTTGGTGCAAATTCATTTAAATCTCCGGTAATACGGTCGTTGAATCGTGTTCCAATTGAGAATAAAACATCACATTCACTGACGGCCTTATTGGCAGAATATCTCCCGTGCATTCCGCTGTTTCCCACGTAAAGAGGATGGTCAGTAGGAATAGAGCCCTTACCCATAATGGTGGTAACCACCGGCACATTCATCTTCTCTGCAAAATCTGTCAATCTCTCACCTGCGCCTGCAAGGTTGACTCCGCCGCCGGCCAAAATCAGCGGACGTTTTGCCTGTTTCAAAAGCTTATACGCCTTTTTCAACTGTCCGATATGTACGGTTTCATTTGGTTTATAGCCACGAATCTCCACAGAGTCCGGATACACCGCCGGACCAGTCTGGGTCTGAATATCCTTTGGAATATCAATCAACACCGGTCCCGGTTTCCCTGTGCTTGCGATGTGAAACGCCATCTTAATGGTTTTTCCCAAATTCTTGCGGTCTCGCACTGTCACACCATACTTGGTAATACTGCGGGTCATCCCCACAATATCCACCTCCTGAAAGGCATCGTTACCAATCAGATTCTGTGGCACCTGTCCGGTAAACACCACCAGAGGCACACTGTCATAATGGGCATCTGCAATACCTGTAATGGTATTGGTGGCTCCCGGTCCACTGGTAACCAGGCAAACTCCCACTTTTCCTGTGGCTCTGGCATAGCCCTCTGCCTCATGAATCAGTGCCTGTTCATGTCGGGGCAAAACCACCCGGATGCCCTCCTGTTTATACAACTCATCTACAATATCTGTAACCATTCCGCCGGGATAGGCAAAAATCGTATCTACCCCTTCTTCCTGCAATGCCTTTACAAATAATTTTCTACCTGTAATATCCATATCTGTCTCTTCCCCTTATTTCTTCTCATATCTCATAAATGTGTAAGTCAAATCAAAATAGGTCTGCTCCTCGCTCTCGTCAGCCACCTGCCACTCCGGCTTTTCATCCAGATTCGGGAAATGTGCATCTGCGTCATAAGCATAATCTATCTTTGTGATATAAGCCACATCGCACTGGTCAATCAGTTGACCGTAAATGCTCTCTCCTCCGATGACAAAAACCTCATCTGTATCATAAGGAGCCAGTGCTTCTTTTAATTCCTCTTCGCTGTGTACCACAACAGCACCTTTCACCTGATAATCTGCATCTCTCGTCATTACAATATTGACTCGGTTGGGAAGAGGTTTCTGATTTGGAAAACTCTCCAAAGTTTTTCGTCCCATTACCACCACGTGTCCTGTGGTTGTTGTCCGGAAAAATTTCATATCCGCCGGTATACTCACCAGAAGCTCATTTTTTTTTCCGATAGCCCAATTTTCATCTACTGCTGCAATGACTTTCATGTTTTTTCCTCCAAGTTTTCGTTATACCGCAATCGGGATATTCTTTATCTGCGGTCCGGTAACATAATTTTCTAATTTGATATCGTCCTCTGTAAACTGATAGAAATCCTTAATCTCAGGATTGAGCCAGAAGGTCGGTGCCTCATGCTGCTCTCTGCTAATCAGTTCCTTGACCAGTGGTATATGTCTGTCATAAATATGGGCATCTGCAATCACGTGAACCAGTTCCCCCACTTCCATGTCACAGACCTGAGCCAGCATATGCATCAACACCGCATACTGGCACACATTCCAATTGTTGGCCGCCAGAACGTCCTGAGAACGCTGATTTAAAATGGCATTTAACACCAGCTTGTCCGTCCCCGGTCTGGTGGTAACGTTAAATGTCATAGAATATGCACAGGGGTACAAATGCATTTCTGACAAATCCTGATGTACATAAATGTTTGTCATAATTCTCCGGCTGAACGGATTGTTTTTCAAATCGTAAATCACCCTGTCCACCTGGTCCATCATTCCCTCTTTGTATTTATGTTTCACACCCATCTGATAACCGTACGCCTTTCCGATAGAGCCTGTCTCATCTGCCCACTCATCCCATACCGTACTTTTTAAATCATGAATGTTGTTGGACTTTTTCTGCCAAATCCAAAGCATCTCATTGGTACAACTCTTTATGGCCGTTCTGCGAAGGGTGATGGCCGGAAACTCCTTTGACAAATCATAACGGTTCACCACACCAAATTTTTTAATAGTATAGGCACTGGTTCCATCCTCCCACTTGGGACGAACTTTTTCCCCTTCCGTGCTGATTCCATTGGTAATAATATCGTTACACATATCCACAAAAATCTGATCTGCTAAACTCATTTTTTCTCACTCCTTGCCCCTTACTTTTGTATAAACTTAATCTATTATAGTTTATATGATTTTACAGCCAAACGCAACTGATACTGTCCTAAAATCTGTTGCCATTTTCCGTCAAATAGGCTATATTAAATGTTAGAGTTTTATTAAGGAGAAGGTTATTATGAGTCAGGAAAAAGTTGATTATAATAAAGAACAAAAACACAACCGCAAGAAAAATGTGAAAAAGAGAAAAGTCCAGCATATTGTAGGCATTGTAGCAGGATGTGTTCTCACCGTAGCCCTTTTGGTCTGGGTTGGATTTTCCGTATATTCCAAATATGAAACTGCTCAGGCTGCCAACGTGACAAAGCTCACCGTGGACAACTCAGCTATGACAGAGTATATGGCAAATCTGGACAAAGAGTAAATTCTAAGGACACGACAGGTTGCCAAACATAATTGTTGACCGAAAAATAATCCCCCAGGGATGGTGATTGTTAAGATTTTAAATCCTAACCACCATTTTCCGGGGGATTTTCTGTCACTGTTTTACCCTGGCCTGATCAATGGCATCCTTGATTGCCATAACCAAAACTTCCGTGGTGTACTGGTTATTGGCCTCGTATGTAATATCATCTAAGGACTGTTTTTCATAAACCTGCTTTTGAATGGACTCCATTGCAGGCTCCATCAAAGGATACATGGCAGAGACAGACTCCTCCATATTATTAAACGCAATATCATTAATATGGTTTTCATCCACAATCACCTGGACTTCAATGGCGTTATCGTTCATCTGAAAGCTGGCAGAATATACCCCCGGCACATATATGGTTTCTTTTGCCGGTTCCTTTGCTTTATTCCCCGCAAACATAAAACAAAGCAATATCACAAGCAGAACCCCAAGTCCTGCAAAAATTGCCGTATAAATTAATTCTTTCAAGTGAAGAACCACAATTTTTGTCCGATTACTCAATTCAAATCCCCGGTTTTTCAGTGCTTAATAGAGTATATGAAAATAAATAAAAAAAATTCTAAATTTTTGTTGACATCAGTTGGGGCTTTATATATAATAACTATTGTCGTCGCAAGAAAGATGACATTGATGTGCGCGAGTGGCTCAGTTGGTGGAGCACAACCTTGCCAAGGTTGGGGTCGCGGGTTCGAGTCCCGTCTCGCGCTCTTTTTTATTGTTTAAATGTGCATCAAAAAACCTCGAATTCTGTTTTTATGAATTCGAGGTTTTTCTTTATTCAAAGTTACTCTTGCAATTGTTTTTCGTAATACTCTCCAATTTTCTTATCTGCCACCAGTATATGATTCGACAGCCAGCCCAACAGAAAATCCACAAGCTTTGCCAGATACTCCTGTTGATTGTCATCAATCTCATCCAGTTCGTTCAAATCAATATCCACCAGTTTTTCTACAAAAGCCGCGTGGGCTTGTTTCTGGGACGGAAGTTCCGGATATCCTATTTTTCCCATAAAAGCTTCTTCATCTGAAAAATGAATTTCTGTGTACTGTCGCAGTTCCGCCAGCAGCTGCATAATCTCATCATATTTGTCGTGAACATATACAGTGTTTATCAAATCATTTGTCTCTTTTATAATTTCAAATAATCGTCTGTGCTCATCATCCACCAGCTCTATGCCTGTTTTGTACTTATCCGTAAACGCGAAGGCATCTTCCTCACCGTCTGTCGCCTTGATTTTTCCAATCATCATATCACTGCTCAAAATGTGATGATACAACCACCGCACCAAGTACTCCATCAATTGGGAGAAGGATTCTCTCACCTTTTCTTCTGAGCTGGTATCCAGAACAAATTCGTTTACTTTTTTTCTAAACGCATGGTGTTCTTTCCTTTGAATTTCCAGCTCCGGGTCGTGGATGCTCTCCATATAGGCCTCTTCATGGACAAAATGGGTATTGGCATATTCTTTCAACTGTCGAAGCAGATTTCCCGCCATCGGCTCCACGTCAGTTGTCTCCTGCATCATCCCAACCGCCTCATTTATCAGTGCAAACAAATGTCTATGCTCATCATCAATCTGCTGAATATGAATCATGCAGTCTTCTGTAAATTCGTACATATCTGGTCCTTTCCAAGTATCTGCTTTTCTACCGTTACTTCTCTAAAATCACTATAGATTCTTCCAGTCAATCTTCTCGTCCTTGTAAAAATACTCCCGGTCATGCTCCCCAATTTCCCGCAATACACGGCAAGGGTTTCCTACCGCCACCACATTAGCCGGAATATCTTTTGTCACCACACTTCCGGCACCAATCACGGCATTCTCACCGATGGTAACTCCCGGAACAATGACGGTATTCGCCCCAATCCAGACATTATTTTCGATATGGACATCTTTGTTGTACTGCAGCATCCTGTCCCTAAGCCCCGGCTCAATGGGATGATTTGCTGTGGCAATGGTAACATTTGGTCCAAACATCACCTTGTCTCCCACGTATACATGGCCATCATCCACAATGGTCAAATTAAAATTGGCATAAACCCAGTCGCCAAAATGAACATTGCTGCCACCCCAGTTAGCGTGAAAAGGCAATTCGATATAGCAGTTGTCCCCACATTCCGCAAAAACTTCTTTCATATAGGCTTCCTTTTCCTTGGACTGGGAAGGCTTTAACTGATTAAATGCCCACAGCTTGTCCAGATACGGCTCCTGTTTTTCCATAATTTCTTTTTCCCCTGGATCATAAATCAATCCTGCTTCCATACGCTCCCATTCTGTCATCCTTATACCTCCTGTTTATGTTCTCTCATCAGCACTTTTTATCGCCATGTAACCCCGCCACCGGTTACCCGCAAATCACATCCCCATACTCGAGACGCACCATCTTTTCCAGATCCTGCGGTGCCACTTCCACCTGATATCCTACCTTGCCACCGCTAAAGAAAATCGTATCAAAGTTCCTGGCACTCTCCTGCACTGTGGTGTGAAAGGTCTTCTTCATTCCAATGGGAGAACAGCCTCCGTGAATATATCCGGTCAAGGGCAGTAAATCCTTTTGCTTTATCATCTCAATAGATTTTTCTCCCACCGCTTTTGCAGCCTTTTTCAAATCCAGTTCTTCCGCTACAGGAATCACAAACACATAATTGGTCTTTGTTTTTGGTGCCACCGTAACCAGGGTTTTAAACACCTTTGCCACATCCTCACCCATATACTCTGCAATTTCCACGCCGTTAGTCATACCGGTTTCCTCATAACAGAACTTGTTATAATTTATTTTATGTTGTTCCAAAAGCCGCATTACATTGGTCTTTTCTTCTTTTTTCATAAATAATTGTCTCCTTTTCTCGGGATATTCTCAATCCAAATTTCAAAACTCCGGTTCTATCTAAAATTCACCCACTCAATAAATTTTCATTTTCTTATCTATAGCAGTATAACCACCACAATCACAGCTACAGGCAAGGCTACTGCCGGCATCCAGCCCAGGAAAAAGGAAGTGCTCTGACGCAAAATCTGATTTTCCGTCATCATGGAATAATCCGCAAACTTTTCATCCACCCGGATGCCCCAGACTGCTGTAGCAAAACAATATGCCACTGCTACCAGAAGTAACAACGCACCTTTTAAAACCCCAAAAGAAAATGCAACTGCCAGACAGACACTGCCAATCACTGCCACCGGTAGAGTGATACACAAATTTCTTTTCACAATGTATTTTCCCAGATTTCCCTCACCCATAGGGGCAGACTCTCTAATCCAATGCCGCTTTCCTTCGATAGAATAGCCACAATAACTGCTGCATCCCATGCCGATAAGTGCCAGTAGTATTCCACATACCACGACAAAACTTTCCACACTCCGGGTTGTGTCAAAATATTTTATCAACACCCCGGAAATCATGTGGGGTTTCACCAGGCAAAATACAGAGAGCATAATTGCATACATAGGTCCTATCAGAGTGCTTACCATATAAGACCGGGAATGAATCCACTGACTCCAGCTTTTCTGCTCCAAAGCTTTCTCTCTTGTCTTTGCCTTTTGCAGACCAAACTCAAATTTCTTATACACCTTTGGCGCCCGCAGTGCCAGAACAATTTCCTGATAAGCTGCCACCATAAATAAAAAGAAAAACAAAAACCACACTGAGGAGGCAATCAAAAACAGGAAGAAATATGCTCCGCTGTTTTCCATCACACCCCGCTGATACATTCTGCCAAAAGAATAATTGACGCAGATGGAATGTATGATTTCCGAAGGATCTTTGGTACTTGCCATTACCTGACCTGCCTTGCCCACAGCATTGCAAACCAGCACTCCCATCCCAAACAGCACCGAAAGTGTAATCAAAGAATGGAAGAGATTACTGTTCTTGATGGTACACAAAATCAATGCCAGAAAAACACCCACCAGAGAGGCAATCCCGGTAATGGGAAGGCAGGTAAAAAACACCCCAACCATCCAACGTCCCCAAAAACCTCCGGGCAAATCCGTCGCAGCTCCATATCCTTGTATCAACGGCACGTTGGTCAGTAAAACCAAAACGGTGCTCTCCACATACAGTCGGAGAAAAATCAAAAATACATGCCAGAAAGTCCCAATGGGCAACGACAACAAAAACTGTGCATTGTCGTCCCCTGCCAAAAGTTCATTGATTTTTATAATAGTAAACACCAATGTCAGGATGCTTCCCAACACATAACCAATCAGGGGTATCGCATCGGTAAGTCCCACCTGCACAAGAGATTGTCCCAAAAAATAACAGCCAAAATACAAAAGTACCGCCAGAGCCAGGGGAATAAAGCTTCTCAACAAAAAACCAAGTTTTTTTTCCGTCCCTTTGGCATACCGGAACTCACTAAAACGGAAAATACCATCCATCTGCAGTTTTAACAACAATCCAAAATTACGCACCGGTCATCACCTGCTCTCTTGCAAGTTCAAGTTGTTCTAAGAAAACTTCCTCCAGGCTCTTTTCCTTTGTCAACTGGTCAATCCTGCCACTTACAACAATGTGCCCGTGATCAATCATGGCCACCTTATCACAGAGTTTTTCCGCCACCTCAAGCACATGAGTGGAAAAGAAAATTCCGCTTCCCTGGTCACATAGCTCCCGCATCAGTTTTTTTAATACTGCGGAAGCCTTTGGGTCCAATCCCACAAAGGGCTCGTCCAGTACCAAAAGTTTTGGTTGATGCACAAAAGCACTGATGAGAGCCACCTTCTGTTTCATTCCATGGGAATAGGAGGAAATCAAATCTCCCAACTGTTCTTTGATTTCAAAGGCATCTGCCATTTTTTCAATGCGCTGTGTCCTCTCCTCCGAGGGCACCTCGTAAATATCTGCGATAAAGTTAATGTAATCAATGCCTGTCATATATTCGTACAAGTCCGGATTATCCGGGATATAGGCCATCTTTTTCTGGCACTCCTTTTTTGCCTCCCACAGGGTCTTTCCATCCACGGTAATCTCACCATTATGAGTGGACAAAATTCCCACAACCGATTTGATGGTTGTTGATTTTCCCGCACCATTGTGACCAATAAATCCAAAAATTTCTCCCTCTTCCACTGTCAGGGACACATGATCCACTGCCGGTTTTTGCCCATCATAGGACTTTGTAAAATCTTTTATTTCCAGTACTGCTGACATATCCGTCGTTTCTCCCCTTTGTATCTTTTTTCTGTTGAATACACTACGAAATGTATCATAGAAACATTATAATCACTTTTCCCAGGTAATGTAAACATTTGCCCGAGGTATCTCCCTCCTTTCATCTGAGTCTTTTATATTTTCTAGCGAAGCAGTTTCCCGGCCTTTAACATAGAAAGCATCTTTACATTCTGGGCTGCTGTCCCCTGATAATATGCCACAGGCTCTTTTGGGGTGACATAAAAAAACCATCCCGGAAGATATTTCCTTCCAGGATGGTTTTCTTTGA
>JALELK010000078.1 GCA_022768745.1 Lachnospiraceae bacterium | reverse complement strand
AACGTATGAGATTGTACCAAGATAATGCAAAAGAACTTGTTGGCAAAAAAATAGATTGTCATATCAGGCGTTTTGGATATTATCCAATGGAAATTATTGAAATAAAAGGGGAACTGTACCTTAAAGACGCTAATGATGTATGTATGCCAATACCTGAAAAGGAAACAGATTTTAATTGTCAAGATTTTGATTTTGTAATTGATTAAACTGAAGTTTGGACATAAGGAGGCGGGTATATGACGGAGAAAGAACTGAATGCTTTTTATGAAGGTAACAATGACTTTCGTGAATATGTAAATAATTTCCGGAAGAGTAAAGAAGGTATGACGGTGCAGCAGGCTTTGAGGTATCAGGTTGTCCAGCTTGTGGCCAAAGAGATGAAGGAGATAGATATGACGATTAGCGTACTTGGAACGGTGTACACGATTGAAACGCATAAAATATCAGAAGATGATTTTATGAAAAGCAATAATCTTGAAGGATGGTGTGGGGAAAACTCAAAAATTATTGTGGTTGCTGACTATGAGGAGAAAGAGTACTTCTCTGATTTGACGGAATATGAAAAAGCGCAAAGAAGAAAGAATACATTAAGACATGAGATTGTACATGCATTCTTTAACGAAAGCGGTCTGTCTGCTTCTTCAAACCAATATCAAGGTGCGTGGGCCAAGAATGAAGAAATGATAGATTGGATTGCTATTCAGTGGCATAAGATTAATGCGGTGTTTGAACAATTGAATATCTAATGCAGCAGGATTGAGAAAGGGAGAATGAGATGGTAAGAGTAACGTGTGATGTGTGTGGTGGAAGGATTGACTATGAAAAAAATGGAGTGAACCTGTGCTTCAATCATTATGGCGTCGTCAATCTAAATGGACCAGAGCGACAATATGAGCTGTGTAATTCCTGTGCGGAGGAGTTGTTTGAGGTGATAGAAAATAAGGCCAAAAACAATATGATCAATATTAACACCGGAGAAAAAATGGAGATGCCGACAGATGCAGATTCAAAAGGCATTGCCGGTAAATAAAGGAGCAGCAGGCAGATAACAAGAATAGATGCAGCAGGATTTAAAGGGAGAGTTATGCAAGAGATGACAGAGATAGAGCAAAAAAAAGCATATTTAAAAGAATATGAAAAATCTGTACGGAGAATGAATCGTAGTGAAGAGAAGATAATGGAAATGCGATTAAGCAAGATTATGCCATCTACAAGTAGTGATGGACTTCCTCACACACACAATAATGCGGATTTGTCTGGTTATGTAGCGCTTATTGAAGCGGAAGAAAAGAAGTATCTGAAAGTCAGATATCAAAGAATCAAAATCTGCAAAGATATTGTTGATAAAATTGAGCGAATGGAAAATGAGGATGAAAAGGATATTCTTATGTACAGATACATAAAGCTGATGAAGTGGGATGATATCTGTGCGAAAATTGGAAAAAGTTGGAAACAGACGCATAGGATTCATTCCAGAGCATTGAATAATTTTATTATATAATTAAAAAAATTTATAAATGACATAGAATGACACACTCAATGTATGATATAACTATAATAGCGAAAGAGAAAAAAGAGATTGCCGAGGCAGTCTCTTTTTTTGTATTTAGATTTAGATGTAATGAGGATGATATGGATGCCAAAAACATTTAGAGCAGATAGAGACGGAACACATAGAGGTGCGTTTGAAAAAAATAAAAAGAAGATATACGCCACGCAGACTTGTTGTGGAATATGTGGAAAGCCGGTTGATTTTAAGCTAAAGTATCCGCATCCTCTTTCGGCATGCATTGATCATATTATTCCATTGGCGAAAGGCGGACATCCAAGCGACATAGAAAATTTACAATTAGCTCATTGGACCTGTAACCGTCAAAAATCAGATAAATTAATTGAAAGCAGAGGAACGGTAAAAAGCAACAATGCGGAAGTCGTGAGCAACAGATTGCTGCCACAGTCAATGGATTGGTGTTCATACCGTGAAAAGAAATAGGGGGCATACCACCCTCCCACGTGCGGGTTGAGAGGTTCCCGCCGTCACTGTGAA
The DNA here is from genome assembly GCA_022768745.1 of Lachnospiraceae bacterium. Taxonomy (GTDB): domain Bacteria; phylum Bacillota; class Clostridia; order Lachnospirales; family Lachnospiraceae; genus Pararoseburia. The sequence goes on along the minus strand of JALELK010000078.1, from coordinate 10,525 downwards.
TATTTTCTCACGAAAATTTTAAGGAGGCTGAAATGGCAGAATATGAAGGAATGGGATACCTTAGAAGAAAGCTGAATACGAAGCAATCAAGGGTAAATCTTAGGTATAGATACTATGAGATGAAAAACGTGGTTAAGGATATGAGCAAAATGACACCACCAAGTATGCGCTGGTTGACGGCGTGCCTTGGGTGGTGTGGAAAGTCAGTAGACAGTTTGGCGGACAGACTTGTGTTCAAGGAATTTACGGATGACAATTTTGACCTTAACCATATTTTTCAAATGAATAATCCTGACACTTTATTTGATAGTGCTGTACTATCGGCTTTGGTGTCATCCTGTTGCTTTATTTACATATCACCGGATGATGAAGGGTTTCCAAGACTGCAGGTGATTGATGGAGCGAATGCCACGGGAATCATTGATCCTATAACCGGACTTTTGAAAGAAGGATATGCAGTATTAGAGCGAAATAAAAATAAAAACATTACACTGGAGGCTTATTTCATAGCAGGACGGACAGATTATTACCCTAAAGGAGGAATGCCCTGGAGTGTTTACAATGCAGCACCTTATCCTCTTCTTGTGCCGGTTATTTACCGACCGGATGCGGTGAGAGAATTTGGACATTCCAAAATAAGTAGGGCACAGATGCAAATTGTGCAGTCAGCTTTGCGAACATTGAAGCGTTCGGAAGTATCAGCGGAATTTTACTCATTTCCACAGAAATATGTGCTGGGGCTGTCAGAGGATGCGGAAGAAATTGATAAGTGGCAGGCTACAATGTCAAGTCTGCTTACATTCACCAAGGATGAAGATGGAGACAGTCCCAAGGTTGGACAGTTTTCACAGCAAAGCATGAGTCCATACATTGAACAGTTAAGGATGTTCGCTTCTCTTTTCGCAGGAGAGACGGGTTTGACACTGGATGACCTGGGGTTTGTATCAGACAATCCATCAAGTGCCGAGGCAATTAAAGCATCCCACGAAAATCTGAGGCTATCTGCAAGAAAAGCACAACGAACCTTTGGAAGTGGATTTTTAAATGCAGGATATTTAGCAGCGTGCATAAGAGACGATTATCCATATCAGCGCAGACAGATATATTTGACAAAGCCAAGTTGGGAACCGATCTTTGAACCGGATGCAGCTATGCTTTCAGGTATTGGTGATGGTGCAATTAAAATCAATCAGGCAGTGCCGGGATATTTCGGTGTTGACAATATGAGAATGCTGACCGGAATTGAAGAAAGCAAAGAACCGGTAATGACACCGACGGAGGAGTAAGCAGATGGAAGATGTAGCACCGGAATTGTTAAAAAAGATTCGCAAAGAGTTTGATGGTGCCGTAAATAAGAGTGCTACACTAAAGGGTGTGGAAGAAAAGATTTTAAAAGGTACCGCAACCTATGCCGAAGCAAATCAATATGCCATAGAAGTTGGAAAAATTTTGGCCAAAGCATATAAAAATAATCTATCTGCAGAGGTGCTCCCAGATGGAAAAATGTACTACAACATAGCAAATAGAACTATAACTCCGACAATGAAAAATAATTACGACTTGATATCCAAAGTGTCTATGCAGGTTCAGAAGACATTAAATGATTCAGCAGGAATCGGTATCAAAGCGATTGTGCCAGAGGTAAATGCTGATAGGATAGCGGGAATTATAAATAGAGTTAGTAGTGCTGATAATTACGATGACGTTTCGTGGATATTGCAAGAGCCGGTAGTAAATTTCTCACAAAGCATTGTAGATGATTGCATAAAAGTTAATTCGGATTTTCAGGGAAAGGCAGGGCTTGCACCTAAGATAGTAAGAAAACTGGCAGGAGGTTGTTGTGAATGGTGCGCAGCAGTTGCGGGCACATATACATACCCAGATGTACCGGATAATGTGTATCGAAGACACCAACGATGCAGATGTACGGTTGATTATATTCCAAGTAAAAGTAGAAAAGCACAGAATGTATGGACAAAAGAATGGAAAGACATTGAAAAACGAAAAAAAGTTGGAATGGAAAAAGGCCATAATCTGAATTTGATAAAGGGAACAGATGTCACGACAGAGTATGAACATAGGAAGCTACCAGGACAAGGACAAATTATTCAGGATAAAGGATATAATGCATCATTGCATAAAAATGAAATTAAGTTTGCGGAGTGGCTGCATAGCAAACTGGGAGGAAATATAACATTAATAAATGAAGCTAATGTTCAAGATGTGAAAACACCAGATTATATATGGAATGGAAAATATTGGGATTTAAAAACAACGTCAACAGCGAGAGCGGCGAATAGTGCGCTGCGACACGGATTGAAACAAATTAAGGAAAACCCGGGAGGTGTGATTCTTGATTATAATACAGATGTTGACCTGCAAGATGTAGTGAATGAAATTGAAAATAGAATGAGGCAGTCGAAAAAAGGTTTATCTCAAGTTGATGTGATGATTGTGATAAATCAAAAGATAGAGAAGATTATTAGATATTAAAAAAGGGCCCCCCCGCCTAGAGTGGCAAAGGTTCCCTTCGGTTACATTATATATAATAATTTCAAGAAAAACAATCTTTTTTATAAAAAATGGAGGAGAACATGGCAGAAATGAGAAAGGGAGAACAGAAACCCACTCAATCCGTAGTTCTGCCTTATAACGATACAAAGGGACAGGAGGCAATTGAATCATATAACTCTTCTGGACGGACAGCGCAGGAGTGGCAGGAACTTCTGTTGTATGACATTTTGGCAGTGAATGAAGATGGACTATGGGTACATACCAAATGTGGTTATTCTGTTCCGCGACGAAATGGAAAAAATGAAGTGGTTGTAATGAGAGAAATGTGGGGGTTGCAAAATGGTGAACGTATATTACACACAGCTCACAGAACAACGACATCACACGCAGCCTGGGAAAGGCTTTGTAGTCAGCTAGATAAAGCGAAGATAAATTACAAGTCAATAAAAGCCTCCGGAAGAGAAGCTGTTTATATAAAAGGGACAGATGCAAGAGTAGAATTCAGGACTAGGTCTTCCAAGGGAGGACTAGGAGAAGGATTTGATTTACTTGTTATTGATGAGGCGCAGGAATACACGGATGATCAGGCATCCGCACTGAAATATGTGGTAACGGATAGCAAAAATCCGCAAACTATATTTTGTGGGACACCACCAACGCCGGTTAGCTCAGGTACTGTGTTCATGAAATTAAGAAAATCAGCACTGGCAGGTGAGACAGTTAATACGATGTGGGCGGAGTGGTCCGTTGAGAGTCAGTCAAATCCACACGATAGGGAATTGTGGTATAAAACCAACCCTTCATTGGGAACAGTATTTACAGAACGTTCTGTGTTGGATGAGGTCGGAGATGACCCAATTGACTTTAATATTCAAAGACTTGGTTTATGGATTCAATATAATCAGAAATCAGCTATTAGTAAAGCGGAATGGTTGGAAATGCAGGTAGAAACATTGCCAAAGCTGAAAGGAAAATTATTTGTCGGCATTAAATATGGCAGAGATGGAAAAAATGTGGCAATGTCCATAGCTGTCAAAACAAAAGAGGACAAGATATTTGTAGAAACAATAGATTGCAGGGAGGTTAGAGTAGGAAATGCGTGGATCATAGAATTTTTAAAAAAAGCAGATGTAAAGAAAGTGATAGTTGACGGTGCGAATGGACAACAGCTCCTGGCAGAGGAGATGAAAGCTGAAAAATTAAGAGCACCAACGCTACCAACTGTAAAAGAAATCATTTTAGCGAATGCCAATTTTGAGCAAGGGATTTGCCAAAAAAATATTGTCCATATGGGGCAACCATCACTAATACAATCGGTAAGTAATTGTGAGAAAAGAGCCATTGGAACGAATGGAGGATTCGGTTACAAATCGATTCAGGAGGATATAGAGGTTGCCTTGCTTGACAGCATAATCTATGCCTATTGGGCTTGCAGTGAGAGCAAAGAAAAAAAGAAACAAAAAATAAGTTACTAATAGCACACGAAAAAGGTGTGCTTTTTTAGTATAAAAATTTACCGATACCACCGGGTTAAGTGGGGAAAGGAGTAACAATGAGTGAATTTACACCTATTGAAACACAGGAACAGTTTGACAGGGCAATTGGAGAGCGTTTGACACGTGAGAAGGAGAAGTACAAGGATTATATGTCACCGGAAGAGGTGAAAGAGAAATATTCTGGCTATCTTTCTCCTGAGGAAGTGGAAGAGAAGTACAGAGGTTATATGTCACCAGAGGATGTGGAAAAGAAGTATGCAGGTTATATTTCAGCAGAGGATGCAGCAGAAAAAGATTCAAAAATCAAGCAGTACGAGTCGCACTCGGTAAAAACGCGAATCGCAAAAGAAATTGGATTATCCTCAGATGCAGCAGATTTTTTACAGGGCGAAACCGAAGAGGAGTTGAAAAAGAGTGCAGAAGCATTAAAAAAGATTCTTAAACCTTCTGCTCCGCCATTAAGAACATCAGAAAGAGCTGGGGACGATGACAAGGATGAAGCCCTTAGAGAAACACTTAGAAAATTAAAAGGAGAGTAAGAATTATGGCAACAACATTGACAAAAGGCGAATTATTCGCACCGGAAACAGTATCAGATTTATTTAACAAGGTAGCAGGAAAATCATCTCTTGCAAAATTGGCTGGAACTATGCCAATTCCATTCAATGGAGCCGATATTTTCACTTTTTCTATGGATGATGAGGTGAATATTGTTGCAGAAAACAGCGTGAAATCTGCAGGGGCAATTTCAGTAGCACCTATCAAGGTGGCGCCAATCAAAATTGAATATGGAGCAAGAGTTACAGATGAATTTATGTATGCTTCAGAAGAGAAGCAGTTGGACATCTTAAAGGCATTTAATGATGGATATGCTAAGAAGGTGGCAAGAGCCTTGGATATTATGGCTATGCACGGCTTGAATCCCAGAACTAAGGAAACAGCTGCATTGATTGGAACTAACAGTTTTGATACCAATACTGGAGTTACCAAGGTGACTTATGATGCTGCTAAGATTGAGGAAAATATTGAGTCAGCGATTGCTACAATCAATGAGGCCTATGACGTCACAGGAATGGCCATGAGCAAAGATTTCAGCTCTACACTGGCATCATTGAAAGTGAATGGAGTAAAGCAGTATCCAGAGCTTGCATGGGGAGCGAATCCAGGAAACGTGAACGGACTTCCTGTAGATGTGAACAGCACGGTGTCTTTCAACAACTCAAAGGATAAGGCGGTCATTGGTGATTTTGCAAATGCTTTCAAGTGGGGTTATGCGAAAGAAATTCCATTAGAAATCATCCAGTATGGTGATCCTGACCAGTCCGGAAAGGATTTGAAGGCATACAATCAGGTGTACCTGCGTTGTGAGACATATATTGGCTGGGGAATCATTGATGCATCTGCATTTGCAAGGATTGAAGCAGCAGAATAGGAGAGAGATTATGAAATATCAGAATAAAAAAACGGGCACTGTTATAGAGGTGAATTCGGAGATATCTGGCGGTGATTGGCAGGAATTTAAGCCTGCCAAAAAGACGGCTAAGGGTAAGCAGGAAAAAAAGAGTGAGGATGATACAGCGGATGAGGTAGAGGATGAGTAGCTTTGCGGAGATTCAAGACGTTATTGATTTATGGCGGGAAGTAACCCCTCAGGAAAAAGAACGTGCAGAAAGGTTACTGCCAATTGTCTCAGATAGTTTGAGGATGGAGGCAAAAAAAGTAGGCAAGAATCTTGATGAGATGCTGAAAGAAAATGTAGAGCTTGTTAATGTAGCCAAGTCGGTGACGGTAGATGTGGTGGCAAGGACACTTATGACATCGACAGATTCTGAACCGATGACGCAGACGACAGAATCGGCTCTTGGATATTCTTTTTCAGGAACGTATTTAGTGCCAGGTGGTGGTTTATTCATCAAAAAAACAGAGCTTGCACGCTTGGGATTGCGCCGACAGAGATATGGAGCGATTGATTTATATGAGCAGAATTAAGGGAGTCTCAGTGAAGCTGTATGAAAGACAGCAGACAGGAGAGGATGAATTTAAGCATCCGATTTATGAGGAGACGGCGATTGAGATAAAAAATGTTCTTATATCACCGTCATCCTCAAATGAGATTGTAGAACAATTGAATCTAAATGGAAAGAAGGCAGAATATACGCTGGCAATTCCAAAAGAAGATAATCACAGTTGGGAAGATAGAACAGTAGAGTTTTTTGGAGAAAAATGGCACACTATTGGATTCCCAACTGAAGGGATAGAGTCTATGTTGCCACTGGACTGGAATAAAAAGGTTATGGTAGAACGTTATGGCTAAAGTAACAGTAAAATTAAATAGTGAAGGTGTTCGAAATCTACTGAAATCACAGGAAATGATGGATGTATGTAAGGAACACGCGAGGGCAATAAAAAGCAGATGCCCACAGGGGTATGAAACAGACAGTTATTCTGGAAAAAACAGGGTAAATGCCATGGTTTATGCAAGTACATACCAGGCAAAAGTAGATAATGCCAGAAATAATACATTATTGAAGGCGGTGAGAACGTGATAGAAACGATTGTGCTGAACTACCTCAGTGAGAAATTGAAGGTCCCTTGTTATATGGAGAAGCCAGAAAAACAACCGGAATCTTATGTTCTAATTGAGAAGACAAGCGGTACAGAAAAAAATAAGATACAGTACGCTACGCTTACATTTCAGTCGTATGGTGGCAGTCTTCAAAAGGCTGCCACATTAAACGAAGAGGTAAAGCGGGTATTGGAGAATATCACAGACTTAGATTCAATCAGTAAAGCAAAGAGAAATTCGGACTACAATTTTACAGACACAACCACAAAACGGTATCGATATCAGGCTGTGTATGATTTTACTTATTTTTAGGAGGTAGAAAATGAGCGATACAGCAAACGTAACAACAGGAAAACCGAAAAAAGGTGGTGCAATTTATAGAGCACCATTTGGAACAGTATTACCTAAGGATGCGACGTCGCAACTGAGTGCGGAGTTTAAGTCACTTGGATATTGCTCTGAGGATGGGCTTAAAAATGCAAATTCCCCAGAAATCGATTCAAAAAAGGCCTGGGGGGGAGATGTTGTCTTGAATATGCAAAAATCAAAAGATGACAAATTTAGTTTCACACTAATTGAGGCAATGAATCCAGAAGTCCTAAAGGCAGTGTATGGGGACAACAATGTAGAGGGAACGTTGGCCAGCGGAATTGCTATTAAAGCAAATTCGGACGAGCAGGAAGAGTGCTCCTGGGTAATAGAATTAATTCTGAAAGGCGGGGTTTTGAAAAGAATCGTGATTCCAAAGGCCAAAGTCACGGAGGTAGGAGATGTAACTTATACAGATGAAGATCCTGTTGGATATGAAACAACCATAAGTGCTACATCGGATACAGATGGTCAGACACATTATGAGTACATTATTAAGAAAACAGCAGATACATCTGTAGGGAAGGAGAACTAATGAAGACAATAAGACTAAGTAATGGATTTGAGGTAAGCATCTCAGAAAATGTTATGGATAACATGGAACTGGTGGATGCGTTGGCTGAAATGACAGATGACAATCCTCTGGAAGTATCAAAAGTGTGTTCAATGGTTTTGAAAGAAAATAAAAAAGCATTGTATGACTACATACGAACTGAGGATGGAAGAGTTCCGGTGAGTGAAGTGTCCAATTGTATAAAAGAAATCTTTGAATCGTTTGGAGAAAAAGGAAAAAACTGATAATCCTCGCCGATATGATTGCACTCGATAGAACAGCTTTGATCTGTGATTTGGCAGAAACATACGGAATATTAGATTACAAAGCACTGCCAATAGAGACGTTGGCAGTGCTTTCTATCGGTTTGAGGGAAAATTCAAGAATAAAAATGAAGTTATCCGGTGCAAGAGTGCAACCGGATTCTTTACTTTTAGCAGCAGCTGTTGACAGGCTTTCCTTACTTGTATGGTCTAAGACAAAGGATGCGGAGAAAGGAATAAATAAGCCGAAGTCACTTGTTGGAATTCTATCGGGAGAGGAAAAAACAAGTGATATTTTGGCGTTTGATACAGCGGAAGAATGGGAAGCTGAAAAAAGACGCATTATTGGAGGAATGTAGATGGCAACTGAATTAGCAAAAGCATATGTGCAGATTGTTCCATCGGCAAAAGGAATAAAGGGAAGTATATCAGAGGTATTAAGTGGAGAGGCATCCAGCGCAGGAAACAAAGCCGGAAATGGTATTGTATCAACCATAAAAAAGGTAATTGTTGCAGCAGGGTTGGGCAAGGTGCTTAAAGATACAATATCAGAAGGCGCGAACCTGGAACAAAGTATAGGCGGAGTTGAGACTCTATTTAAAGGTAGCGCAGATACTATCAAACAATATGCAAATGAAGCATATAAATCTGCCGGACTTTCTGCGAATGCCTACATGGAGCAGGTGACAAGTTTTTCGGCATCTTTGTTACAGTCATTAGATGGTGATACAGCAAAAGCAGCAGATTCGGCAAATAGTGCTGTTATTGATATGGCTGATAACGCCAATAAGATGGGCACAAACATTGAAGACATTCAGAATGCATATCAGGGCTTCGCAAAACAGAATTATACGATGCTGGATAATCTTAAGTTGGGATATGGTGGAACAAAAACGGAGATGGAGAGACTTCTTGCTGATGCAGAGAAAATCTCTGGTGTGCATTATGATATTAGTAATTTAGATGATGTCTATAGTGCAATTCATATTATCCAAGGTGAACTGGGAATAACCGGAACAACAGCGGAGGAGGCAGCGACTACCGTATCAGGTTCTTTAGCATCAATGAAATCCGCCTTTTCCAACGTAATGGGACAGTTGGCCATCGGTGGAGACGTAACATCGGCTTTAAAAGCATTGGGTGAGACGGTATTTACGTTTGTGTCTGGAAATCTTGCACCGATGGTTGGAAGAATACTGTCAGGTCTTCCTCAGATATTGGAATCAGCTTTAAGTATGATCATTCGGGGAATCAACCTGGTTGGATCTAACGCAGACGTCATAGTACAGATGGGTATTGATTTGGTCACAGGTTTAGCAGAAGCTATTGTTGCAGCACTTCCGTATTTATTGGAGGCTGCAGTAAAACTTGTGATTGCATTTGGAAATGCATTAATCAATACAGATTGGAAACAGGTTGGAACCAATCTGATAACAAACATAAAAAATAGTTTGAAAAAAGCATCTGGGGAAATTTTAGGAAATGACAAGAGTGTTGTATCGGATTTCGTAAAATCCATTCTTACCAATCTTCCAAAAGTAGTTGTGGCTGGTGCCTCCATAGTGGCAAAGATTGTAGCAACTATTGTAGATCATTTACCGGAAATATTAGAGGTTGGAATTAAACTGATTGCGAAACTGGCAGTTGGACTTATTAGTGCAATTCCACAACTTGTATTGGCTATACCTAAAATTATCATCGGAATCCGAAGCGAATTTTTGAAATATGATTGGGCGTCACTTGGTGCAGATATTATAGCAGGAATTGGAAGAGGAATACTTGGAGCTTTATCAATCGTTATAGATGCCGCCAAAAACGCCGCAAAGTCTATATTTGATTCAGTAAAGGAATATTTTGAAATAGGTTCACCATCCAAACTGATGCGTGATGAGATTGGTAAATGGATTCCTGCGGGAATTGCTGTGGGAATCGAAAAGAATATAGACCCTGTGACAGCGGCAATGAATGATATTACGAAATTAACCACAGGGACATTGCATAGTGACATTGAGTATGGCCTCAAAGAAAATCGGAGTACGCTAAATCGAGCAGTGACAACACAGGGGTGGAAGAACACAGAGAGTGATGCTATTGATTATGACAAACTTGGGCAAACAGTTGCGGGAGCGTTAGCAGACGCAAAACTGACGATACAGGTTGGCAGACGTGAAGCAGGAAGAATTGTGAGAGAGGTAATGGCATAATGGAAGTTTTTTATTTGAACAATAAAGGACAGAAAATTTCTTTTACACAGAACCCATATATATTGTTGAATGGTCCGACAATATTTGATTACTCGATGGGGTACACCACATCTGGAAGAACAGATGCTCAGATAAAGAGTTTTACCAATCAGATGAAGAGTGGAAATTTGGAGGTCATTGTTACTGGAAAAACGAGAGAGGAATACTGTGAGAATTTCAACAGGCTGGTCAACGTTATTAATTCTGATGTTGACCAGATTACTGCTGGAAAATTATATTGCGGTGATCAGTATTGCAAAGGATATTTTTGCAAAATTACACATGGAACAACCTACAACAACTCGAAGCGCGCTGAGCTGAAGTTGGGATTTGTGGCAGAAAACGGAAACTGGATTTATGAAGACAAAAAGTCTTTTTCCATAGTAACCGGAGAAAAATATAACTCAGATGGATTGGATTTTCCTACAGATTATCCATTTGATTATGCGAATGATCTGGTGAGTCAGAGGATAGTAAATGACAATTATGCTTCATCCGACTTTGAGATGATAGTATATGGT
>JALELK010000095.1 GCA_022768745.1 Lachnospiraceae bacterium | reverse complement strand
ACGGCGCTGTTTAAAGTGTGTGACAAGATGCATATTCCAAGGTTTTCTATGCACGTATTGCGGCATACATTTGCCACAAGATGTATAGAGGCAGGGATGAAGCCTAAGACCCTGCAGACGATTTTAGGACATGCCAACATTGGAATCACAATGAATCTGTATGTGCACACCACTGAGGATGAAAAGTTAAAAGAAATCAATCAAATCGCAGACGCATTGCTGGTTGTATAAATTGGTACGTAATTTGGTACGTTATCCATCCATCAATCGCGACAACCCCAGTAAAATCAATACATTTAAAGGAGATAAAGAGAAAAATGAAACTAGGAATCGTGGGACTTCCAAATGTGGGAAAGTCTACTTTGTTTAATTCCCTGACTAAGGCAGGAGCAGAATCAGCAAACTATCCATTCTGTACCATTGACCCCAATGTGGGTATCGTTACAGTGCCGGATGACCGATTGAAAAAGTTGGGAGATTTGTATCACTCAAAAAAGGTGACACCGGCGGTGATTGAATTTGTGGATATTGCAGGATTGGTAAAGGGAGCCAGCAAGGGTGAAGGTTTAGGAAACCAGTTTTTGGCAAATATCAGAGAGTGTGATGCCATTGTTCATGTGGTTCGTTGCTTTGAAAATAGCAATATTGTTCACGTGGACGGAAGCATTGACCCACTTCGTGATATTGAGACTATTAATTTGGAACTTCTGTTTTCTGATATGGAGATTTTGGAGCGTCGTTATGCAAAGACTTCCAAGGCTGCCCGTATGGACAAGACCCTGCAGAAGGAAGCGGCTATGCAGGAGCGTTTGAAAGCCCATATGGAGGCAGGAAATATGGCGTCTACCTTTGAACTTTTGGATGAGGACGAAGAGGAGTACTTCAAGGAGTATGGTCTTTTGACAGCAAAGCCGGTTATCTATGCGGCAAATGTGGCTGAGGATGAAGTGGCAAACGATGCAGCAGATAATGAGGGCGTAAAGGCAGTTCGTGAGTATGCGGCAAAGGAAGGAAACGAAGTCTTTGTTATTTGTGCAGAAATCGAGCAGGAAATCGCCGAGTTAGAGGACGATGAAAAAGAGATGTTCTTAGAGGAACTGGGAATGAGTGAGTCCGGTTTGGATAAGCTGATTAAGGCCAGCTATTCTCTCTTGGGATTGATTAGTTATCTGACTTCCGGAGAGGATGAGACCAGAGCTTGGACCATCAAAAAAGGTACAAAGGCACCTCAGGCTGCCGGTAAGATTCACACGGATTTTGAGCGTGGATTCATCAAGGCGGAAGTGGTTAATTTCCAGGACCTTTTGGATTGTGGAAGCACCGCGGCAGCAAAGGAAAAGGGATTGGTCCGTGTAGAAGGAAAAGAGTATGTGGTTCAAGACGGCGATGTCATTTTGTTCCGCTTCAACGTATAGTGAAAAACGGTCAAAATGGCGCTTGAAGGTGTACATATAAACAGATAGAAGTCGCACCTGAAAGCGTACATATAAACAGATTCGAGTAACACCTGAGAGGTTATTGCATAAACTGTCAATAACCTCTTTTTTATTTCCGGGTGATTTGGTCATGCTTATGTGCGAATTGCAAAACAAAGATGTGATTAATATTTGCACGGCGAGATGTCTCGGACGGGTGATGGATTTGGAGTTTGACGAGAAATGCGGTCGCATTTGCACCTTGATTGTTCCGTCCCCGGGAAAACTGTGTGGCCTTTTCTTCCATGAGTGCGAATACTGGATTCCCTGGAAGTGCATCCGGAGTATAGGAAAAGACATCATTCTGGTGGAAGTGAACGAGAAAGAGGTGCGGCATACTCCTTGACAATATGTAGGCGAAATGTGTAAAATAAACCTATATATAGTTTGAAACGGAGGAAAAGGTATGAAGTGTCCTTTTTGTAGCAGTGAAAACACCAGAGTAATCGATTCTAGACCGGCAGATGACAATAATTCCATTCGTCGCCGCCGTATGTGTGATGAGTGTGGAAAGCGTTTTACCACCTACGAAAAAGTGGAGACCATTCCGTTGATTGTCATCAAAAAGGATAACAATCGTGAGCAGTATGATCGTGCCAAGATTGAGGCAGGGGTACTTCGTGCTTGTCATAAGCGTCCGATTTCAGCAAATGATATTAACAAGCTGATTGACGAGGTTGAGACTGAGATTTTTGCCCGTGAGGAAAAGGAAATCCCAAGCGATGAGATTGGGTCCATTGTTATGGATAAGATTAAAGATTTAGATGATGTGGCTTATGTTCGTTTTGCATCTGTGTACCGTGAGTTCAAGGATGTAAATACCTTTATGAGCGAGTTGAAAAAAATGTTGGATAAATAAATCGACAAGTGGTAAAGAAAATGGATCTGTTGTCGATATATAAGGTGTGGGATATCCACATAGGATAACGAAGCAATTTTGGGGAGCATTTTGAGATGAATATTTCGGGTATTCGCCCAACCATTGGGTTTTATGATTACAACGAAATAAAGAAGACAGAAGCAGTTGCAGCCGAGAGTGTAGCGGCTAGCCAACCGGCAGGACAGGTTGCTGAGAACCAGCCGGAGAAGTCGCCGGTTCAGGGGAGAACCCCTGAGACTGATGCAAAGCAGACCTTTGGTGCCTATGATTATGCGGCTCAGTATAATCCAAACGCTACATACAGCCTGAAAGGGGCTGAGAGTGACATCCATTCTCTGGATGTGGAAAAGGCTGTCTCTGATATGCAAAAGGATGAAGTGATTCACCAGTATCAGTATTTTGTCGGACAGGAAATGTCGGCAAATGCAAATGCCGCGGTTAATGTTCGTGGTGGTGAGGATTTTTCATTATAAAATCAATAAAGCTTTTTTGAGGTCGGACCTTTTGGGTTCGACCTTTTTGGTGTCATAGGAAGATAGGTGGGACCGGTCAGGTCTCTTGCCTGCATGTCCGAAAAATGATAAGATAAAATAGAATAAAGATGTAAAAAGGTGTAAACAGGTAAAATCATGAAGAGAAGCTTATACCCAAATGATTATGTGGAGTCCACTTACAAAATAGACTTTGAAGCATTGAAGAACCAGGGATACCGTGGGATTATTTTTGATGTGGATAATACGTTGGTGCCTCACGGTGCTCCTGCTGATGACAGAGCCATCGCGTTATTTCGCTGGTTACACGAATTGGGGTATCAGGTGACCCTATTGTCAAATAACAAGGAGCCCAGAGTCCAGAAGTTCTGCAGTCAGGTGGAGGGAGCTACCTATATTTTTAAGGCGGGAAAGCCAAAGCCTTTCAATTATAAAAAAGCTATGGAGCGTATGGGTACCACCACAGAGGATACAATCTTTGTAGGAGACCAGATTTTTACAGATGTTTGGGGCGCTAATTTGGCTGGAATCCGAAGTGTTTTGGTAAAGCCGATTTTGCCTTGGAAAGAGGAGATACAGATTATTTTAAAGCGCTTTATTGAGGCGCTTATTATGCTGGGATATGGTATTTATCGCAAGTATGGAGACACAATAAAACCTGTGCCTCTTTTGGAAGACACCAAAAACAATAAATAAAAGATGGGGGTAAAGAAATGAAGATTGCAATTGGAAATGATCACGCTGCTGTTGAGTTAAAGCAGGAGATGAAAGAATATTTGGAGAGCAAGGGTCACCAGGTGGTTGACTTGGGAGTAAACAGTACAGAGAGTTGTAATTATCCGGAGTACGGTGAGGCTGTGGGACGAGCAGTAGTTGCCGGAGATGTGGATTGCGGTGTTTTGATTTGCGGTACCGGAGTTGGAATTTCCATTGCGGCCAACAAGGTAAAAGGTGTTCGTGCTGCTGTTTGTTCTGAGCCTGTGACTGCACGTCTTGTAAAGGAACACAACAATGCAAACATCATCGCTTTCGGAGCCAGAATCGTGGGAAGCGAAACAGCCAAGGCGATTCTAGATGCATATTTAGGGGCAGAGTTCCTTGGAGGAAGACATCAGACAAGAATTGATATGATTCATGAGATTGAGGAACGATAAAACTTCTTTGATGAGACAATTGGTGGGGTTGGTTTTATGTTAAAGACGATTTACTTAGGAGTGCTTTTTTTCATGGTTGTGATGGTTTTTGTCGCCGCAACCAATATTCGGGAGAAAAAGGACCGGGTGAGTAGAAGCATTTTTGAACTGTTTGTAATGGCTATTATATCTGTGGTTGCAAACAGTGTCTTTGTGATGTCAGATATCGAGGGTGTGGCTATGGTGAGTCACAGCATGTTTTTGGCGTCTATTGATTGGCTGTTACTTTTACTGTTGCGTTATACCGTTGTCTATACGGAGAACCATGAAAAAATGGGGAAAATTATGTTCCCGTTTTTGGCGGTGGCCATTGTAGAGACGGTAAACATGATTTTGAATCCCATCTTTCATCAGGTGTTTACTCTTCAAAAAAACTACAGTGCTTCCTTTGGGACTTATTACACGCCGGGAAATTATAGGTGGAGCTTTTATACCCATTTGGGGTATAGCTATGTTTTAGTGGTTTGGATTCTGGTACTGTTGGCACTAAAATGTAGAAAAACCGCCAGAATTTATCGAAGGAAATATTCCTCCGTTCTTTGGGGATTTATTTTGGTTATTTTGTTTGATGCCATCGGTCTGATGGCAAATCTACCTTTGGATATCTCGTTGATTTTTTACTGTCTGGCTTGTCTGGCGATTTACTTTTTTTCCCTCTATTATGTGCCGAAAGCTATGAGGGACACTATTTTGAGTGCGGCTGTGCAGACAGCGGATATGGGCGTAGCTTGCTTTGATATCGTTGGAAAGTGTATTTATGTAAACCAGCGGGGAAAAGAGATGATTCACCGGTATAAAAAGATTGAGGTGGAAGGGACAGACTACTCCGCAATCGAAAATTATTTTGCGGGATGGTTGCAACGTCACTGGCAGGAAGGTGACCGGGAAAAGAGTTTTACGGAGAGAGTGACAGACACTTATCGCACCTTTACCTATGAGTTTAATATCCAGACCCTTTATGATGAGCAGGATGAGCAGGATGATTTTATAGGGCATTTTATCACCTGCATTGACCGGACCAATGAGTATGATGAATATGAGGAGGCTCATTACAAGGCGACTCATGATATGCTTACCGGAATCTATAATGAGCAGTATTTTGAACAAAAAGTAGTGGAGACTCTGGGGCGTTTTCCAAACGAACCCTATGTGATGATTACTTCCGATATCAAGGACTTTAAACTGGTAAATGATTTGTTCGGTACGGAACGGGGAGACGAAGTGTTGAAGATGCACGCCCAGATGTTTCGGAAGTATGCCGGAGAAAATGTGGTCTATGGTCGGTTGGCAGAGGATAGATTTGGTTTTTGTATGCCCAAGGCACGGTTCCGGGAAATTATGTTTATCAACATTATGAAA
The DNA here is from genome assembly GCA_022768745.1 of Lachnospiraceae bacterium. Taxonomy (GTDB): domain Bacteria; phylum Bacillota; class Clostridia; order Lachnospirales; family Lachnospiraceae; genus Pararoseburia. The sequence continues at coordinate 5,686 of JALELK010000095.1, read as the reverse complement.
GAGATTGAAAACATTTTTCACAACGATTTCTTCCGGCTACAGATAAAGATGGGCGTATATGAAATACAGGATGTCCGTGAGCCGATTTTTGTGATGATAGACAAATGTAATCTGGCGATTTCCCGCATCAAGGATCAATTTACCAGCCGGGTTGCCTATTACGATGACAGCCTGTTTCAGCAGGAAATGGAAAAATATAAAATTATCAATGAGTTTGACGGTGCTCTAAACAGCGGTCAGTTTGAGATGTTTTTACAGGCGCAGACCACATGGGAGGGTAAGGCTGTGGGAGCCGAAGGGCTGGTCCGGTGGCGTCATCCGCAACAGGGATTGATTTCTCCTCAGACCTTCATACCTGTGTTGGAAAATGCCGGCTTGATACATCTTTTGGATTTGTATATGTGGGAGCAGGCGGTTAAGCAGCTGGCTGAGTGGAAGAAAATCGGCAGAGAGGATTTGCATATCTCTGTAAATATTTCAGCAAAAGACCAGTATCACATGGATATTTATGAAACCCTGAAAAAGCTGGCGGAGGACTATGAGGTCAATCCAAAGAACTTGAGGCTGGAGATTACGGAGACCATTTTTATTACCGAAGTGGAAAGCCATCTGCGTCTGGTAAGAAAGTTACAGGAATATGGATTTGAAATAGCCATTGATGACTTCGGAAGCGGATACTCTTCCCTTAATATATTGAAGGATATCTCGGCCAACGAATTAAAGATTGATATGGTATTTTTGCAGGAGACCAAAAACAAGGAGCGAGGTGCTAAAATTGTGGCTTCCGTGATAAAGCTGTCCAAGCAGTTGGGAATGACTGTAGTAGTGGAAGGCGTGGAAACAAAAGAGCAGGTGGAGATGTTGAAAGCACTGGATTGCGATGTTTATCAGGGATATTATTTTGCAAAACCTGTTCCGGTGGCGGAGTTTGAAAGCCGTTATATGTAGGAAAGTCTTGAAAAAGGTCTTGATTTATAGTAGTATGGAGTACATAGTTGGGTTTTGCCCAAAGTTTAAGGAGGAAGAAACATGATTACAGCTGGTGATTTTAAGAACGGTGTTACAATCGAGTATGATGGCAAAGTTTGCCAGATTGTGGAATTTCAGCATGTTAAGCCTGGTAAGGGAGCAGCTTTTGTTCGTACCAAGTTAAAAGATATTGTAAATGGTGGTGTGGTGGAGACCTCATTCAGACCAACAGAGAAGTTCCCACAGGCACACATTGAGCGTAAGGATATGCAGTATTTGTACAGCGATGGAGATTTGTACAACTTTATGGACGTTGAGACTTACGACCAGATTGCCCTCAGCAAAGAAGACATCGGAGATGCTCTTAAATTTGTTAAGGAAAATGAGATGGTTAAGGTTTGCTCTTACAAGGGTAACGTATTTGCAGTTGAACCACCATTGTTCGTAGAGTTAGAGATTACAGATACAGAGCCTGGATTCAAGGGTGATACAGCTACAGGTGCTACAAAGCCTGCAACTGTTGAGACAGGAGCTACTGTATATGTTCCATTGTTTGTTGAGCAGAATGATGTTATCAAGATTGATACAAGAACAGGGGAATACTTATCAAGAGTATAAGTAGAGATGGAGTTTATGAAGTTTAGACAATTACCTTTTTCGCAAATGTTACGAAGTCGGGAGATTTTTAGCATTTTTGATGAAGAATTTCAAAAGGGCACTTGGTTGGATGTGGCGGCATTGGTTGGGAGCGAATCCTGCATAGACGATGCGTATAAGGACGGAACTATCCCCAAGAATACTCTGGACGATATTGTGGCTAGACTGGAACAATTGGGACAAAGCGAGTAGATATAGGGGTCAGACCGAAAGGTCTGACTCTTTTTTTAGGGGAAGAGACAGAGGATGAAAAAGATGCTGAAATGGGTGGTTATTGTAATCATTGCTTTTTCGCTGCTGTCGGTGGTGTTTATCGGTGTTAATTTTTACTTTGTTTTCCGAAGATATGAGACACCAAAGTACAGCAAATATTTAGAGTATGAGGATGTGAAAAAGGACTACAAAAGAAAAGAACTGACTTTTTACTCGGGAAAAAATAAACTGCAGGGTTATCTCTATGGTGAAGAGAATGATAAAGGAATTGTGGTAATCTGCCACGGAATCTTTAGCGGTGCCAGAGGCTATTTGCAGGAAGCCTGCTATTTTGCGGACCAAGGATATCAGGTGTTTAGCTTTGACTACACCGGATATTGCAACAGCGAAGGAAAAGAAAGTGTGGGGTTGCGTCAGGGAGTAAAAGATTTGGATGCGGCCTTGACCTTTGTGGAACAGGATCAAAACTTTTGTCGCGGCCCTTTATATCTATATGGCCACAGCTGGGGCGGATACAATGTGACTGCTGTGTTAAAGTACGGACACCCAATATCGGGAGTTGTCAGTATGTCAGGGTTTGATGAGCCGGAGCAGGTGATTATTGACTGGGCAAAGAAAGAAATCGGACCCTTGGCACTGCTGGAATATCCCTATGTGGACATAAGCCAGCGAATCCTGTTTGGAAAAGAGGGGAATGCTTCGGCGGTGCAAGCCATAAACGGATGTGATACGCCGGTCCTCTTGATCCATGGAAGCGAAGATGATGTGGTGAATTATCATAACGTGGGGATTATGTCTAAGAGAAGCAAAATTACCAATCCAAATGTCATCTACTGGATTCGGGATGAAGAGCAACAAAACGACCATACCAATCTTTATCGGTCGAAAGAGGCGATTTTGTATTTGGAAGAAATGAATCAGAAATATGAAGATTTGCAGAAAAAATACGGAAAGCATTTGGATGCTAATATTGAAAAAGAGTTTTATGACAGTATAGATAAGAAAAAGAGTAGTGAACTAGATAGTGAGTTTATGGGAAGAGTGCTTTCATTTTATGAAAGTTGTCCAAAAGTAAGCAGATAATACGCAGGAGAGATTTTGACAGGGAAAATAAACCGTGTTATTATTTCTTACAAGTGTGTAGTTTTGCATATTTATTCATAAGGTTTGACAATGACAAAGGAGACAGTTATGGCAAAGACACCATTTGTGACAAAAGAAAAAGTACAGGAGATTGTGGAAGAGATTCCAACACCTTTTCATCTTTATGATGAAAAAGGAATTCGCAAGAATGCGCAGGCAGTAAAAGACGCTTTTGCGTGGAATCCCGGATTTAGAGAGTATTTTGCAGTAAAAGCAAATCCAAATCCTTTTTTGATTAATATTTTAAAAGAGTATGGTTGCGGAACAGATTGCTCTTCCTTGACCGAACTGATGCTCAGTAATGAACTGGGATTTTCCGGTGAGGAGATTATGTTTTCTTCCAATGACACTCCGGCAGAGGAATTTGTTTACGCAGATAAAATCGGTGCAACCATCAATTTAGATGATTTTACACATATTGAATTTTTGGAAAATACCATTGGACACATTCCGGAAACCATCAGTTTGCGATACAATCCCGGCGGAGTTTATACCATTTCAAACGGCATTATGGACAACCCCGGAGATGCCAAATACGGAATGACTAAGGAGCAGTTGTTTGAAGGTTATCAGATTTTGCGTGACAAGGGTGCAAAGCGTTTCGGAATTCATGCATTTTTGGTTAGCAACACAGTGACAAACGATTACTATCCAAGTCTGGCAAAAACTTTGTTTGAATTGGTTGTGGAATTAAAGGAAAAGACAGGCATTGAGATTTCCTTTATCAATCTTTCAGGCGGCGTGGGAATCCCTTATACACCAGACCAGAAAGCAAATGACATTTCCATCATCGGTGAAGGCGTTCACAAGGTATATGATGAGGTGTTGGTACCTGCAGGATTAGGGGATGTGGCTATTTATACAGAAATGGGTAGATTTATGATGGGACCTTACGGAGCTTTGGTTACCACAGCGATTCATGAGAAGCATACCTACAAAGAGTACATTGGTGTGGATGCCTGCGCAGTTAATCTTATGAGACCGGCGATGTATGGAGCGTATCATCACATCACTGTTTTGGGCAAGGAGGATGCACCTTGTGATCACAAGTATGATGTGACCGGATCCCTTTGTGAGAACAACGACAAGTTTGCCATCGACCGTATGCTCCCGGAAATTGATAATGGGGATATTCTTTTCATCCATGACACCGGAGCTCATGGATTTGCTATGGGATACAGTTATAACGGCAAGCTGAAATCTGCAGAGGTGTTATTGAAAGAGGATGGTAGTTATCAACTGATTCGTCGTGCGGAGACACCAAAGGATTATTTTGCCACCTTTGACTGCTTTGACATTATCAAAGGATTGGTATAAAAGCTGTTATTTTTCGTGGTAAAATAAATGAGTAAATTTTTTGAAAAAAGTGAAAATTTTACTGGACAACAAAGCAAAGTTATTATATACTATTATTCGTTGGTGATGTTCACCAACGGCCAGCCGGTGTGGCGGAATTGGCAGACGCACAAGACTCAAAATCTTGCGGGGGCAACTTCGTGTGGGTTCAAGTCCCACCGCCGGCAGTTAAGACCTTGGTTCTATGAACCAAGGTCTTTTTGTGTGTCAGGAACAATTATGAAAAATCCGTATTTTTTCTTCTTGACACGGCAAGTGCTGTTATAGTATAGTAGATGGGTCGACAACGACAAGCTGGCGTGGCACAGTCGGTAGCGCACCTCATTGGTAGTGAGGAGGTCACGGGTTCGATTCCCGTCGCTAGCTTTAATTAAAAGATGCCAGAATATCAACGAAAGCCTATTACTTTCAAGGTATTCCGGCATTTTTTGTTTGTAATAAATAAACCAATAATTTCATAAATAAACGTTTTTTTTCTCAAAAATTTGTCACGAAATTTGTCACGGAAATGGTATCTTTTCCTTTAGAACAATTTTTCCATGACATCTGCAATATCTTTTTGCGAATCTTGTGGGTCAAGATTGTAGTTATATACTCTATTCATTACATCACTTCCTTTCGCCCATCCACCGTACTGAAGAATCATTTGATCTGTGAATCCGTTTTTGTGTAGATATGCGGCCGCAAAGTGTCGGAGTCTGTGGAGAGGAAAGTGTGGTTTTCCCAAAACCTCTTGGGTCCGGTGCAGGTATCGTCTGATAGAGTTTGGATATCCATTGTATATATAACCTTTATCCCTGATAGCATCAGCCAAATGGTGGGGAATCAAAATACGCCTATTTGAGTCCGCTGTCTTTGGGGAATCTTTCACGCTTACGGTTCCGTCATCTGATATAACCACAGCTTTGTTGATGGTGAGAACATCATCATCCGATAAGTCATCTATTGTCAAGGCACATATTTCTCCTCTTCGTAATCCAAGAACGGCCAATTGTAGTGCTATTTCATAGATACTCCCTTGCGAGTATTCCAAGATACGCTCCACGTCCTTCGTAGATGGCTCATACACAGCCTTTTTGCTCGCGCTCGGTAATTTTATCGACAAAATGAGTTGAGGTCTGTATTCGGCAAATACAGAGCGTATTAAACCATAATAATTTTTGGTTGATTTAGGAGAGTGGTCCTTTGCGTATCTATCAACCTCTCGCTGAATCTGTGATTGTCCCATATCTGGAAAAGACTTTTCTTTGAATGATTGGGGAATATTTCGTTGAATGGATTTATATCCGCGAATGGTAGAAGGGGATATTCCATCCTGTTCTCTTTGAGATATATATTGTGACAAATA
>JALELK010000094.1 GCA_022768745.1 Lachnospiraceae bacterium | reverse complement strand
TTATGCCTGGCTAGCTTCGTATGCAGCACGGACTGCCTTTGCCAACTGGTCTCCGCAGGAAGTACCTCTTCCGTTGCAGGAGATTCCGCTGATACGGCTTTCCACTTCATCCACGGTCATTCCCTCCACCAACTTTGGGATTGCCTGCAGATTTCCGTTACATCCGCCGGTAAATTTTACGTCTTTTACAATATTGCCATCTAATTCCACTTCGATTTGTGTGGAACAGGTTCCCTTTGTTTTGTATAAATAACTCACGAAAATACCTCCTTTGTGATTTGTTCAAATCATTATATGACTATGACAGCAGTAAAATCAAGAAAAACTTCCGGGACCTCTCTGCTTTGCGGTTGTTTCCCCTATAAAAAAGTGTTACAATGAGATTCGTAGTATTTTTTGGAAATACTGCCACAACAGGCAAAAAGGAGAAGAAGAATGAGCCTAATTGACAAGATTTTTGGAACACATAGCGAACATGAATTAAAACACATATATCCGATTGTAGATAAAATCGAGAGTATGAGAGATACTATGGTAGCTCTCTCAGATGAAGAACTCAAGGCAAAAACCGGAGAGTTTAAGGACAGATTAGCAAAGGGAGAGACTTTGGATGATTTGTTGCCGGAGGCATATGCGGTGGTGAGAGAAGCCGCCAGAAGAACTCTCGGTATGGAACACTTCAGAGTACAGTTGATTGGTGGTATTATCCTGCATCAGGGACGTATCGCTGAGATGAAGACAGGTGAAGGTAAGACATTGGTTTCCACCTTGCCTGCATACTTAAACGCATTGGAGGGAAAGGGCGTTCATATTGTAACGGTCAATGACTATCTGGCAAAGCGTGATGCTGAGTGGATGGGACAGGTTCACGAATTCCTTGGATTAAAGGTGGGCGTGGTATTAAACGATATGGACCGCAAGGAGCGTCAGGACGCGTACAATTGCGATATTACTTACATTACAAACAATGAACTGGGATTTGATTACCTTCGTGACAATATGGTGGTTCATCAGGAGGATCAGGTTCAGCGAAGCCTGCACTATGCCATCATCGATGAGGTTGACTCTGTATTGATTGATGAGGCCAGAACACCTCTTATTATTTCCGGTCAGAGTAGCAAGTCCACAAAGCTCTATGAGCTCTGTGATAACTTGGCACGTCAGTTGCGCCGAGGTGAGGATATGCCGGAATTTTCCAAGATGGATGCCATTATGGGTGTTGAGAGAGAAGAGACCGGAGACTTTATTGTCAACGAAAAGGACAAGGTAGTCAGCCTGACTCAGGAAGGTATCAAAAAGGTGGAGAATTTCTTCCACATTGAGAACCTTTCCGACCCGGAAAACATCGAGATTCAGCATAATATGATTCTGGCTCTCCGTGCCCACAACCTGATGTTCAGAGACCAGGATTATGTGGTAAAAGATGACCAGATTATGATTGTAGATAGCTTTACCGGACGTATTATGCCGGGGCGTCGTTATTCTGACGGTTTGCATCAGGCCATTGAGGCAAAGGAGAGAGTTAAGGTAAAACGTGAGAGTATGACTCTTGCTAACATTACCTTCCAGAACTTCTTTAACAAGTATGACAAAAAGAGCGGTATGACAGGTACAGCCCTCACTGAGGAGCAGGAGTTCCGTGATATCTACGGAATGGACGTTATTGAGATTCCTACCAACCGTCCGGTTGCCAGAATCGATTTGGATGATGCCGTTTACAAGACGAAAAAAGAAAAATATCATGCGGTTGTTGAGGAAGTAAAAGAGGCTTATGCTAAGGGTCAGCCGGTATTGGTTGGTACGATTACCATTGATATTTCAGAGGAAATCAGCCGTCTTCTTTCAAAGGAAGGCATTCCTCATAACGTATTGAACGCCAAGTTCCATGAAAAGGAAGCTGAGATTGTAGCAGAGGCAGGACGTCATGGTGCCGTTACCATTGCCACCAATATGGCAGGTCGTGGTACCGATATCAAGTTGGATGATGAAGCCAGAGCAGCAGGCGGTCTTAAAATCGTTGGTACAGAGAGACATGAGTCCCGTCGTATTGACAATCAGCTCCGTGGTCGTGCAGGACGTCAGGGAGATCCGGGACAATCACAGTTCTTTATCTCTCTTGAAGATGATTTGATGCGTCTGTTCGGTTCTGAAAAACTGATTACTATGTTTAACTCTTTGGGAGTTCCGGAAAATGAGCAGATTCAGCATAAGATGCTTAGCAGTGCCATCGAAAAGGCTCAGGAAAAAATTGAGAGTAACAACTTCAGCATTCGTAAGAATTTGTTGGAATACGATCAGGTTATGAATGAGCAGAGAGAATTGATTTACGCACAGCGCCGTCGAGTTCTTGAAGGCGAGAACATGAAAGAACAGATTCTTTCTATGGTAGATGAAAAGATTACAGACTGTGTAAATACATGTTGCAGTGATGAAGTTGATGTGGCAGATTGGGATTTGAATGAATTCAATCAGCTGATGCTTCCGATTATTCCGTTTGAGCCAATCACTCCGGCGTATATGAAGGATGTGAAAAATGCCAAGGCTTTCCGTGAAAAGCTAATCGAAAAAGCCCATGCAATGTATGCAGAAAAAGAGGCTGAGTTCCCTGAACCGGAAGCATTCCGTGAGTTGGAGCGTGTGGTTCTGCTTCGTGTTATCGACCGCAAGTGGATGGATGAAATTGACGATATGGAGCAGTTGCAGCAGGGCATTGGTATGCAGGCATTTGCTCAGCGTAATCCGGTGGATGAGTACAAGATGGCCAGCTACGATATGTTAGAAGCAATGAACGATGCCATCCGTACAGAGACCGTTCAGATGCTTTACCGTGTCCGCATCGAAAAGAAGGTAGAGCGTGAGGAAGTGGCAAAGGTTACCGGAACCAACAAGGACGAAAGTGCAACGAGAGCACCAAAGAAGAGAACAACACAAAAGATTTATCCGAACTCTCCGTGTCCTTGCGGAAGCGGATTAAAGTACAAACAGTGCTGTGGAAGAAAAGCATAAATTAATACTTGAGATTTCTTTTGGGAAATGCTACATTAAAGAAGACAAAGGTGTCAGATAAATTATCTGGCGCCTTTTTTTATTTATAAAAACGAGAGGCAGAGGAGGATATTATGGATACAAAGATTGATTTTCTCTATTTATCAGAGCCTGACATGATTAAGGCCGGAGTCAAGGATATGGCGAAGTGTGTAGAGTGTATGGAGGACCTGCTGGTCACTTTAAATAAAGGGGATTATATGATGGGTGGCGAAAATCATAATTCCCATGGTTGTATGATTATGTTTCCTGACGAACCTAAATTTCCGGGAATGCCAAAGAACGGACCGGACAGACGGTTTATGGCAATGCCGGCATACCTTGGGGGCAGTCACCAGATGGCAGGGATGAAATGGTATGGATCCAATATTGAGAATAAGGAAAAGGGCTTGCCCCGTTCTATTCTGATGATGATGCTAAATGATAAGGATACCGGAGCACCAATCGCTTTGATGTCCGCCAACCTTTTGAGTTCCTATCGAACCGGAGGAATTCCGGGAGTGGGAGCCAAGTATCTGGCCAGAAAGGAATCCCAGGTAGTTTCCATTATTGGCCCCGGTGTTATGGGAAAAACGTCTTTGGCGGCATTTATGGCTGTCTGCCCGAACCTTGATACATTGAAGGTAAAGGGAAGAGGCCAAAAGTCCATTGATAATTTTGTGGAGTGGGCAAAGGCGGAGTATCCACAGTTGAAAGAAATTATTGTGTGTAAGGATGAGGAAGAGGCAGTCAGAGACAGCGACATTATCAGCTTCACATCCACCGTGTCCAACGATATTTCCACATTCCCCGAAATCCATAAGGATTGGATAAAGAAGGGGGCATTTATTTCTATGCCATCTGCAGCCAAATTTGACAGTCCGGAATTTGTGGCAAAAGAGGCAAAAATGGTGGTGGATAATTTTGCACTCTATGAGGCTTGGGAGGAGGAATATCCCTATCCAACCTATGAGACTATGGGAATCGTTGGTACTTACTTTACGGATTTGGTTCATGAGGGGCTGGCAAAGAGAGAGGATATCATCGATATCTCAGACATTATCACAGGAAAATGCCCCGGACGGGAAAATGAGGATGAGATTATTATTTATTCCGTAGGCGGAATGCCGGTGGAGGATATCGCCTGGGGACATGAGGTGTATAAAAATGCAATGAAGCAGGGCATTGGAGTGACATTGCCCCTTTGGGATAAGCCGGATATGGCATAGAGGAGGAAGAGAGATGGATACAGGATTATCAAAGATTGAAATTATCACAAGTTTTGCGAAGTTTACAGATTTACAAAAGGAGCTGGGACATTTGGGAGTTCGGGGAATGACCGTTTCCCAGGTGATGGGATGCGGAATTCAAAGGGGCTCTGCAGAGTATGCCATAGAGGAAAATGAGGAGCCGGTATTGCTCCCGAAACAACAGATTAGTCTTGTGGTGGAGACAAAAAATGTGCGGGATATTGTGGAGGCAGTAAAACAGGTGCTTTACACCGGACATATCGGAGATGGCAAAATCTTTGTATATTCTCTGGATAATGTAATCAAGGTGCGAACAGGAGATGAAGGTGTGGATGCATTGTAAGGAGGAGAAAGATGGATGAGAAAAAACTGGGATTACGAAGTGTAATCTCCACTTCGGTGGGGCTGGTTATCGCCACCAGCTGTCTGGTTTCTTTGGGTCAGGGAGCCGGTGAGGTAGGAATTGTGTTTATCGGAGCAATGGTGATAGCCTGCCTTTTGAACTTGACTACTATAGGATCTCTCTCGGAATTGAATGCATTGATGCCAAATATCACAGGTGGTCTTGCCCAGTATACCCTGGCATGTATCGGACCATTGCCCACCATTGTGTCTATGGTGGGAGGATATCTTTTGTGCAACATTTTGTCATCGGGGGTTGAGGCGTCCATTTTTGCCTACGCTATGTCCCAGGTGATTCCGCTGCCGATTCCAAGTATCGTATACACGGCGGTTATGATGGCGCTTATTATGGTGGCAAACCTTTACGGCGTGGATATGTTTGCCAAGGTGCAGGATCTGGTGGCATTCCTTCTGGTGGGTTCCATGGTGATTATGGGATTGATTGGTGCCTTTAAACTGGGAACCGGTCAGGTGGTGGTACAGTCCGCAAACAATGCCACCAGCCCGGCTCAGGTCATATCCATGACGGCGGTGGCGTTCTGGCTGTTTATAGGTGCGGAATTTGCAATCCCTATTTCCGGCGAAGTAAAAAATGCCAAGAGAAATGTCCCTCTTGGTATGTCGCTGGGATTGATTATCATATTGATTATGCAGAGCATTCTGGTAATTGGATTTTATCATTACACCCCTTGGGAAGACCTGATGGCCTCAGCGGCACCTCATCTTTTGTATGGAGAAGCTCTCCTTGGAAAAGGGGGTAAAATATGGATGGCATTTGTGGCGGCTCTGGCAGTTGTCAGCACCCAGAATTCCGGGGTGAACGGATTGGCACATATCGGACAGGGAATGGCAAAGATGAATATGCTGCCCCAGGTCTTCGCGAAAACCAACAAAAGAGGTGTGCCTTACATCGGTGTCATCGTAATCTCTGTTTCCATGTTTTTGTTTGCCTACGTCAGCGATGGCTCATCGGATATGATTGAATTTTTGATTTTGGTGGGTTCCGTGTTCTGGATGATTACCTACATTTTCGCTCACATTGATGTATTGATTTTACGGAAGAAACTGCCAAAGGCACCCAGAAGTTTTAAACTTCCCTGTGGACCTTTGTTTCCTATCATCGGTATCATAGGAACCTCCTATATGATTCTGTATATCTCAACGGACCCAAAGGAGAGA
>JALELK010000082.1 GCA_022768745.1 Lachnospiraceae bacterium | reverse complement strand
AAAATCTTTTCACTTAAATCCATTTGTTTCCTCCTAAGTTCGCGATTTTTATGAGTATACCACAAAACTTGTCAGGTGACAAGACACCTGTTTTTACACAAAATTTCAATTTTATAGAGAACAGTTTTACATAAAAAATACACCACCAAAGAAAGGAACATCCCTCCTTTGGCGGTGTGGTATACATTCATATAAAATTATTCCGTTTTATTCTTTTCCGTCCCAGCAATAGGTACAAAGTTTACACTTATCAATGTCCACAGAGTCAAGCATATCGTCCAGACGGTTGAAACGTAAACTGGTGAAATGTAACTCCTTTCGGATTTCCTCCACCATTGTCTCATATTTCTCGGAATCAGGATCCGTGTACTCCTGCAAAACTTCATCGGTCACATTTCCGTTTTCCAGTCTCTGAATCACACGTCTGGTAATCAGTTCCATCTCGGAATTGGAACGGGAGAAGTTTAAGTACTTACATCCATAAACCAAAGGCGGACATGCCGGTCTGATATGCACTTCCTTTGCGCCGTTTTCGTATAAGAATTCGGTAGTCTCACGAAGCTGTGTACCACGAACAATGGAGTCATCAATCAAAAGCAGGCTCTTGTCTCGAATCAAATCTTCCACAGCCAGCATTTTCATCTTGGCAATCATATTTCTCTGGCTCTGGACCGTTGGCATAAAGGATCTTGGCCAGGTTGGTGTATATTTAATGAAAGGTCTTGAGAAAGGTACTCCCGACTCATTGGCATATCCCACTGCATGAGCGGTTCCGGAATCAGGAACTCCGGCTACAATATCCGGCTTTACATTGTCCCGCTGTGCCATCTTGGCACCACAACGATAACGCATCTCCTCCACGCTGGTTCCCTCGTAAGAGCTAGCCGGGTATCCATAATAAACCCAGAGGAAGGTACAGATTTTCATATCCTCTCCCGGCTGCTGCAGGGTCACACAGTTATCTGCGGTCATCACAACAATCTCTCCGGGACCTAACTCTTTGTAATCGCTGTATCCTAAATTTTTATAAGAAAAGTTTTCAAAGGCTGCACAAAAGGCTCCTGTTTTTCTTCCGATTACAATCGGTGTACGACCCATACGGTCTCTGGCTGCGTATATTCCCTTTGGTGTCATTAAAAGCAAAGACAAAGAACCATCCACTGACTCCAATGCATAATTAATACCCTCAATGAGATTTTCCTTCTGGTTAATCAATGCCGCAATCAACTCTGTAGCGTTAATATCCCCTCCGCTCATCTCCAAAAAGTGAGAGTGCCCTTTGCCAAATAACTTCTGGGTCAACTGGTCCACATTGTTAATCTTGCTAACCGTAGTCAAAGCATAGGTGCCATGGTGTGAACGGACAATCAATGGCTGAGGTTCATAATCTGAGATACATCCGATGCCATAATAACCTTTCATCTGCTGCATATCCTTGTCAAACTTTGTACGGAACGGCGCGTTTTCAATATTGTGAATGGCACGATCATATCCATTCTCTCCATAAACTGCCATTCCACCTCGTCTTGTTCCGAGATGAGAGTGGTAATCGATTCCAAAAAACAAATCAAAAACGCAGTCATCTTTTGCTGCTACACCAAAAAATCCACCCATAATCCGGTCTCCTTTTCTCAATCCTTCGTTTATACTATTTTGTTTCTAAAAACAACACATCTTTTATTATATATGAAATCCAAGAAAAAGCACAAGAGAAAAACTATGAGTTTATCCCCGGAAATTCGTCAATTTTTTCTACAATTTCCATAAAAGAAATAGCCTCTACAACTTCCAATATGGCATTCCAGTATGGCTTGCATTCCTCTGCCACCTCCATACTGCGATATTTTTTTCCTAGGTCATCAGTCCGTGGACAATCACCTCAGCCTCATCAACATTTTTCTCCTGTTTGTATTCCATTCAGATAAATCAACGCGTCAATTGGCTTTGCAATGACGGTCACCCGATAACTTCCGCACAAATCCATATTTTCTTTTTCCGATAAGAATATTTTCCGATTTCAAACTGCTCGATTCCATTGTCCGTAAGATGAAATTCCACCGGACCTGCCATACAGTTTTCCAGGTGCTTGTCATCAAACTGAATCACTGATTTTCCAATAAGTTTGTCCCGGACAATAATGGTCTGGTATGGTATTTTCTTTTCATCCTTTGAGCGCACGGTCAGAGTGGTATAGGTGAGCTGCTCATTTTCCACGGTGATAGCGTCAATACAGCGCTCTGCCACCACCCCGTCCACATAGATGCTTCCCGCAATTTTTCCGCTGCCTTTCCCTGAGCAACCACGTACTCCATGCCATACTGTGCTCGATAGGGGAGTGTTCTCACCACATCCTCATCAATTCCGGCTTTGATGCCCCGCATAGAAAGTTCCTGACGAATCATTTCCTCCGTAATCTGCTGTATTCCGTTGGAATTTATGCACACCGTCGCCTCCATGGCGTTGGAGCTGATACTGATTGATAACGTGCCTTTCACAAAAATCCCCATTTCTGTATTCTTCTTTCCCTCTGTAGGGCCTGAATATATTTATAATTCTATTGCAGACACGCTCTCGCTTGGGACGAAACGCAACGGTACTAAATTCGCCTGTCAGCTCATTAAGTACCGGCGTTTCTTTACAGTCTGCAAACAGAATTTATAAATATATTCAGCCACACAGGAGGTATATGCTTTATACCTATATCTATAGTATCAAAAGTGGTTTTTTCTACAATGTTTTTATTATGTTGAATTCACCAAAATGGGCTATACTAATAAGAGCAAAAGTTCTACAATATGTTACGTTATCATTCTGTTACAGGACTGATATTCGCTACATCTGTAAAATAGGAAAACATATAAATGCAACTTTACACAAGGAGGTTATTATGAATACAGAGAATTTAATGAACGAGGCAAAAGGCCTCTCAGATATGATGATTACACACCGCCGCTATTTACACAGCCATGCTGAAACAGGATTCAACTTAGAGAATACCAAGAGATACGTAATGGAACAGCTGGTTTCCATGGGATACGAACCAATAGACTGCGGGAAAGCAGGACTGGTGGTAACCGCCGGAAAAAAAGAGGGAAAAGTTTTCCTTATCCGAGGTGATATGGACGCCCTTCCTTTCCCTGAACAATCCACAGAAAATTTTGCCTCCGCCAATGGAAATATGCACGCCTGCGGTCACGACATGCACACCGCAATGATGCTAGGCGCTGCAAAGCTTTTGAAAAATCACGAAGATGAAATACAGGGAACTGTAAAATTAATGTTCCAGCCGGCTGAGGAACTTTTAGCCGGAGCCAAGGATATGATTGAAGCAGGCGTGTTAAAGAATCCGGATGTGGACGCTGCTATGATGCTTCACGTAATGGCTGGTATGCCATTTGCTCCCGGCACAGCCATCGTGTCAGCTCCCGGAGTCAGTGCCCCGGCTGCCGATTATTTTGAAATCAAGGTTCAGGGCAAAGGATGTCACGGCTCTATGCCAAGCACCGGAGTAGATCCGTTAAACGCTGCTGCCCACATTCTGATTGCCCTTCAGGAAATCCACGCCAGAGAGTTAGGACTCAACGACAGTGCTGCCCTCACTTTCGGTTCCTTCCACGGGGGAAGTACCGCCAATGCCATTCCGGACGAGGTGGTGATGCAGGGAAGTCTCCGCTCCTACGACCAGGATGTGCAGGAAATGTTAAAGAAAAGACTTCAGGAAATTTCCTGTGGTATCGCAGAGACTTTCCGGGCAAAAGCCACTGTAACCTTTACCAGTGGATGTCCTACCCTTTTAAATGACGAAGCCTTATCTTTGGATGTAGAAAAATACGCAAAAGAACTCTTAGGGGATGCAGGCTCCTTCTCTGTAAGAGAACTAAACGCCCGCGATACCACCAAGAGTTCTTCCAAATCCTCCGGTTCTGAGGACTTTGCCTATGTAAGCCATCAGGTTCCAACCATTATGGTTGCTTTGGCCGCAGGAAATCCTGCTGCAGGGTACTGCTATCCACAGCACCATCCTATGGTTCGCTTCGATGAAACTGCCCTGCCTTACGGCTGCGCTCTTTACACCTACGCCGCACTTTCCTGGCTGGCGGACCACTAGGGACGGATACCTATGGTCCGATGGTCTGGCACCTATGGCTCTAAGGTCTGTCCCCATTGGACCACTTTGTTTATAAGCAGGCTTTCGGCCGGGTTGTATCGCTCGGTTCGGGGGGCTGCTTTTTATTATGTCGAAATCTTTACGTATCTCTAAAATACAGATTTTGTTTTCTTTATTAAAGCTGTCTTTTCAAGGTTCGACAATCGCTGGGATGATGTTCGTCTGTGACAGATATAATTGCAGAGCAAGTTAGAGATTCTTAGAGCTTGGTTATTTTCAGGTATGAGGGTACAAGGATGTACCCGAGAGGCATAACCGCACCCGGATGGTGCGTTTATGCCGGTGCCGTCAATTCTATATATGTAGATTATCAAGCTCTTAGAATCTCTTATGAAGCGGATGCCTAAATATCTGTCACCGACGGACACATCCTTAGCGAAAAGTCGAAGCCGTGAAAGAGACAGTTTCCGTCAAACAAAATCTGTATTAAGAGATACTGTAAGTCTTCTCTGAATAATAAAAAGCAGCCCCCCGGACCGAGCGATACAACCCGGCCGAAAGCCTGCTATTTCATTTATTTGGCCCAATGGGGACAGACCTTAGAGCCATAGGTGCCAGACCATCAGGCCATAGGTATCCGTCCCTAGTGGACTGCCTCTACCACCTTTGCGGGAATCTCAAAAGAAACACATCCCATAGACATAGGTGCAACCTCTCCCTCATTGAAACATATGACGATGTTGCCCTTATCGTTTATGTAGAAGTTTTGATTTTCATCTATTTTATCAAAATTCCACTCTTCCACTTCACTATCATCCAACCAATAACTTACGTTAGCATCTTTTTTCATCTGCGCCCGCATCTGTTCTTTGATGTTGTCACTGATAGGTGTCACATAATCAGCACCCGCTTTAAACAAATCTCCCAACTGCATCCGCTTTCCACTCTGCAAATCGATTGTGTAATAATAATCCCATTCTGCACCACTGCCAGATCCCTGGTAGCAGATAAGTTTCAGTGTGAAATAGTCCTGGGTAGTAGCCATGACCTGACTCTTAACCACTACATCCTGGAATCCCTCCTCCTGTTTTTTGCTTTCCTCAAACTCCTTGATGATGTCATTGGAAATCTTACTAATTTCCCGGTTAATCTCTTTCGTTGACTTTTTCAGATTCTTTTCACTCTGGCTTGTTCCTGTTTTACCTTCACTATCAATTTTCGGAACTTCAATATCCGCATTGTTTCTTTCGGACTGATACTGATAATTTCGGAAAGTTACAACCTTTACCAGATTCCCCAGCACAGGTATCTCGCCCATAGCCTTGGCTACAGATGCGGAAGTATTTGGCAATGCCACAAATACCAATGCCACTGCTGCCGCTGTTGCCAGTCCCCTCTGCCAGTATGTCCGGTTCCTGCTTTGTTTTACATTACTGTTGGTTTTGTCCGTTTTTGCCTGATTCATCCTGTCCTTCAATTGTTTCACCTGCTCTTCATTCATTTTTATATTATGATATTCCTGTTTTAAATCCTCCACAGTTTTCATTTAGGTTTCCTCCCATATCCAATCATTGTTCAGCTGCATTTTCAACTTTTTTATACTACGATATAGTCTGCTTTTCACCGTGTTGACATTCTCTTCTAAAACGTCAGCTATTTCACCAAGCTTATAGTCCTCAAAATATCGAAGTACAATCACTGCCCTATCCTTTTCCTCCAGTTTTTCCAGAGCACGCATCAAGTCTACATTCTGATAACTGTCCTCTGTGATCTGCTCCGGCAAAGATTCCATATCCCCGGAAACTTCCTTCTTTTTCCTACAAAAAGCAAAAATTTCATTTAGCATAATACGATAAATCCAAGTGCCTACATACTCCGTTTTTTGCAGGGAATCGCTGTGGTAGATTGCCTGATAGGCGCCTTCCTGCACAATATCAGCCGCATCATCCCCATTTCCCACATAGCTATATGCCAGTCGATAATAACGGTCGTATTCCTTTAAAAGAGTCTCCTCCACCGCTCTTTCCTTCTCTTTCTCCTGTTTTCCCCGGAAAAAGGACTCCATATTCTCACCTCCTCATTTGTTTTACATATATTAGATGATATAGGGATATAAAAAGTTTCAGCTATTTTATGAAAAAATCTCAAATAAGCAAAAAGTCAACGGTCCGTCCATTACCGTTGACTTTTATGTTTATTGAATTAAGCCCAATAATTTTTTGGCTCTTTGCACCTCTTCTGTGGTAGGAGGATTGACCCCCTCCAGTCCATAGGTCAGCCCCAGTTCCTTCCACTTAAATACACCCAGGGTGTGATAGGGCAAAATTTCCAGACGTTCCACCGTCTTTAAGGACTCTACAAAGGTACGGAGCTCCGTCAAGTCCACCTCATCATCTGTCACACCCGGCACCAGAACATGGCGAATCCACATAGCTTTTCCATTGTCGGATAAAAATCGAGCCATAGCCAAAATGTTGGCATTGTCCTGACCAGTAAGTGCTCTATGCTTTTTTGCATTCATCTCTTTGATATCCAGCATCACCAGGTCTGTCACGTCCATCAGCTTTTTAAATTTTGAAAAAAATGGTTCTTCCGTAGTAAAGGGATTTCCTGAAGTATCCAAGCAGGTGTGAATTCCTTCTTTTTTTGCCAAAGTAAACAATTCCAGCAAAAAATCTATCTGCAACAGGGCTTCACCGCCACTTACCGTTATACCACCATTCTTTTTCCAATAATTCTTATAACGCTTTGCCTTGGCAAGAATCTCCTCCGGGCTCTGCCAGTTTTCTCCGGGTCTGGGATTCTCCTGTGTTCCGCAAGGAGTCCCCCAGGTATCCGGGTTGTGACAATACTTACACCGCATCTGACAGCCCTTCAAAAAAATAATATAGCGAACGCCCGGACCATCTGCCGAGCCAAAGCTCTCCACTGAATGAATATTTCCTAATACGTTTTGTTCCATCTGTCTCATCTACATACGCTCATGGCAGGTTCTGGCAATAACATCCAACTGCTGCTCTTTCGTCAAGTCAATAAACTTAACTGCATAACCGGATACACGGATGGTGAAGTTTGCATATTCTTCCTTTTCCGGATGTTCCATAGCATCAATCAGCTTTTCTTTTCCAAATACATTGACATTCAAATGATGTGCTCCCTGGTCAAAATATCCGTCCATTATCTGAACCAGATTATCAATTCTCTCATTTTCTTCGTTGCCCAGTGCTCCCGGATTGATGGTCTGGGTGTTTGAAATTCCGTCTAATGCCCATTCATAAGGAAGCTTGGTCAAAGAGTTTAAGGATGCAAGCAAACCATTTTGCTCTGCACCGTAACTTGGATTTGCTCCCGGAGAAAGAGGTTCTCCTGCCTTACGTCCGTCCGGCATAGAACCGGTTGCCTTTCCATATACCACATTTGAGGTAATGGTCAGGATGGAAGTGGTAGGCACGCTCCGACGATAGGTATGATGTCTTTTAATTTTGTCCATGAAGGTTTTCAACAACCATACTCCAATCTCATCGGCTCTGTCATCATCATTTCCGTATCTTGGGAAGTCGCCCTGGATTTCATAATCCTTGGCCAATCCGTTTTCATCACGGATGACTTTTACTTTTGCATACTTAATTGCAGAAAGGGAATCAATCACATGGGAAAATCCTGCGATACCGGTGGCAAAGGTACGCTCCAGATTGGTATCCATCAATGCAAGTTCTGCTGCTTCATAATAATATTTATCATGCATATACTGGATGAGGTTCAAGGTGTTGACATACAAATCTGCCAACCATTCCATCATATCATCATAGCGTTCCATAACCTCATCATAATCCAGATACTCAGATGTGATTGGACGATATTTCGGTCCCACCTGGTCTCCGGTCTTTTCATCCACGCCACCGTTGATAGCGTAGAGCAGACATTTTGCCAGGTTTGCTCTCGCACCAAAGAACTGCATCTCCTTACCGGTCTGTGTTGCGGAAACACAACAGCAGATTGCATAATCGTCTCCCCATACTGGCTTCATAGCATCGTCATTTTCATACTGTACGGAACTGGTATCAATGGAGATTTTGGATGCATATCTCTTAAAGTTTTCCGGCAATCTGGAAGAATACAATACCGTCAGGTTTGGCTCCGGAGCAGGTCCCATATTTTCCAATGTATGCAGGAAACGATAGTCTGTCTTTGTAACCATAGAACGTCCGTCCACTCCTGTACCTGCAACATCCAAGGTTGCCCATACTGGATCCCCTGAGAACAACTGATTATAAGATGGAATTCTTGCAAATTTTACCATACGAAGCTTCATGGTAAAGTGGTCTACCAGCTCCTGAACCTCTTCCTCAGTAATAATTCCCTTATCCAAATCTCTCTGGAAATAGATGTCAAGGAAGGTGGACACACGACCTACAGACATAGCAGCACCGTTTTGTGTCTTGATGGCTGCCAGATATCCAAAGTATAACCACTGAATCGCTTCCTTTGCATTCACAGCAGGTCTAGAAATGTCATATCCGTAAATGGCCGCCATCTCTTTCATGCCTTCCAAAGCTCTGATCTGCTCTGCAATTTCTTCCCGGAGACGAATGACCTCTCCTTTCATACTGCCGCTTCCACACTTAGCCTTGTCCTCTTTTTTCTGTTCAATCAAAAAGTCGATACCGTAAAGGGCAATTCTACGATAATCTCCCACAATACGTCCTCTTCCGTATGTATCCGGCAAACCAGTCATAATCTTGTTATGACGAGCTTTTAACATCTCAGGTGTATAGGCGTCAAACACTGCTGTATTGTGTGTTTTGTGATATTTGGTGAAAATCTCCTTTAACTGTGAGTCCACCTCATATCCATAGGTTTCACAAGCCTGAACTGCCATCTTGATTCCACCGTAAGGCATAAACGCACGCTTTAGAGGCTTGTCTGTCTGTAGTCCAACTACTTTTTCCAAATCCTTCAGATTTTCATCGATGTATCCCGGTCCATAAGCAGTCAGTCCGGAAACCACCTTTGTCTCCATATCTAAAACTCCACCTTTGGCACGCTCCTCCTTCTGCAACTTCTGGAGTGCTCCCCATAACTGATTTGTAGCATCTGTAGGGCCCACCAAGAAATCTTCGTTTCCCTCATAAGGTGAGTAATTATCCTGAATAAATTGACGGACATTGATTTCTTCTTTCCAAAGTCTTCCCTCAAATCCGTCCCATTCTTTCATTTCTACCATTGTGTTTGCCTCCTATCCTATTTCATCATCTTGTCTGACGTTCTCCATTATACTAGAAATCAACCACAATATCTAGTGGTAATTTTTGTTTTTTCAAATTTTCACTACACCATCTGGACTAACCACACATTACTTCTTACCATACAGTACCCAATAACCACCTTAATTAATTCTGTGGCCTGTACAAAAAAGTAAATGCTGACAATACCAAGACCGGTAAAATGAGCTAGTACAAAAGCCGTTGGAACTACAATCACCCAGGTAAACACGGAATCAAACAAAAAGGTAACCAAGGTCTTTCCACCGGAGCGCAAAGTAAAATAAGACGCATGGGAAAAAGAGCAAAATGGCATAATCAGTGCAGATACTGCGATAAAACTGGTGGCCAGCTTTTTGATATCCTCTGAGGTATTATAAATGTTCGGGAAAAATCCTCCCACTAAGAACATAGCCACTGCCATAATGACGCAGCAGAACACACTGAACGCAATCATCTTGTTGTCCGCATCCTTGGCTTCCTCCAGTTCTCCTGCTCCTAAATACTGTCCCACAATAATGCTGATGCAGGCTCCCAACTGAATATATACAATATTAAAAAGATTTGTGATGGTGGAGGCAATATTAACTCCTGCCACAACTTCCAGTCCACGAATGGAGTAGCACTGATTTACTGCCGTCATACCGGCTGCCCAGAGCACCTCGTTTACCATAAGAGGAAGTCCTTTGATCAAAATAGCTTTCAGTTCTGCACCCGGAATGCCAAATCCCTGATATGCTCCCTCCAGATATCGATTTTTCTGTTTGTGTGTATGAGCCCAGACAACCACGATTCCCGCCTCGATATATCGTGCCAAAACCGTTGCCAAAGCTGCTCCTGCCACTCCCATCTCAGGAAAAGGTCCGATTCCGAAAATCAGCAGAAAATCTAAAACAGCGTTGGAACCCACTGCCACAAAGCTGGCAATCATCGGAATTATTGTCTGTCCGGTCTCCTTGATATTGGTGGCATATGCCTGATTCACTGCAAATGGAACCAACCCAAACATCATAATGGACAAATACTGCAATCCATAGTGCAACGCCATATCCGTAGAACCATTTCCCGCGGTATCTGTCAGATACAAAGAAATTAACTGTTCCCCTTTCGTTACAAACAGTAAAATAGCAACAAGGGTAACCAAAATTGTTGCATATAGCTTAAAGCGGAAGGAATGCATATGTCCTTTGTGGTCGCCCTTTCCAAAGTATTGGGCGCCAAAAATACTGCCGGCAGATGCCGCTCCAAAGATAGCCAGACTATATACAAAAATTAACTGGTTGACGATGGCAACACCGGACATCTGCTCCGTTCCCAACTGTCCCACCATGATATTATCCAAAAAGCTCACCAGATTGGTAATGGCATTTTGCAAAATCATAGGCAATGCCAGATACAGATATCTCCTATAAAAGGCCTTCGTTCCTATATATTTATCTCTTATATGTGTAATCATTATTCATCCTCCTAGTCCATTAGGGACGGATACCTATGGCCTGTAGGTCTGTCCCTAGTGGTCCTAATATCTGTCCCTAACGGCTCAAATTGGTACAATAGGGACAGACCTACAGGCCATAGGTATCCGTCCCTAATGCGCCAACTCTTCCAAGTAGACGTAGCGCTCCAGTTTTTCATCCAATTGTGCTTCCGCTTCCTCTTTGGATTTTCCCAATTCACTCAACTTCACAAAATCGGAAGAAATCTTCGGATCCGCTAACGCCTCAGCCAACTGAGCCAGTTTATCTTCCAGCGCTGCAATATCATCCTCAATGGTTTCATATTCCCGCTGCTCATTGTATGTCATTTTTCGTTTCTTGTTTTTCTCTTTTTGCTGTTTGTAAATCTCGGCACCGGAGAGTGTTTCACCACCATCCACCAACTTACGATTTTCAGATGCACCGGCACTCTCCCCCATCAACTGATTTCCATAGGTTTCATAATATTCCTGATAGCTACCATTAAATAATGAAATCTTGCTGTCACCCTCAAACACCAGCATATGATCCACAACCCGGTCCAAAAAGTACCGGTCATGGGAAACCGTAATCAAAATCCCCGGAAATGTATCCAGATAATCCTCCAAAATACAAAGAGTAGATATATCCAAATCATTGGTAGGCTCATCCAAAATCAAAACATTTGGTGCTCCCATTAATATTTTTGCCAAGTAAAGCCTGCGCTTTTCTCCACCGGAGAGCTTTTCGATGAGCTGATACTGCAAAGATCCGGTAAACAAAAACTTTTCCAACATTTGTGAGGCAGAGATATAGCCCCCGTCCTCGGTTTTAATATATTCTGCCGTATCTCTGATATAGTCAATCACCCGCTGCTTAGGGTCCATTCCCTGAGCCTCCTGGGCATAGTAACCAATGTTCACCGTCTCCCCAATTTCAATCTTTCCCGCATCAGGACGGTACTCTCCCATGATGATTTTCAATAATGTAGTCTTCCCACAACCATTGGGGCCTAAGATTCCAATGCGATCTTTCTTTAAAAAGTTGTAGGTGAAATTGGTAATAAAAGGCTGTCCCTCAAAAGAAATACTCAAATTTTCTATCTCAATGGTTTTGTTTCCCAAACGGGATGAGAAACTTCCGATTTCCACCTGGGAATCAAGCTGCACTTTTTCCTCATCTCGCAACATCTCATAACGTCTAATGTGGGCCTTTTGCTTTGTGGAACGTGCTCTCGCGCCCCGCTGTATCCAGGCGATTTCCTTGCGCAATATATTCTGATGCTTTGCCTGAGTGGATAACGCCATCTCTTCACGCTGAGCTTTTAATTCAAGAAATCCTTCATAATTTGTCTTGTATGAATACAATTTGCCTTTATCCAACTCCACAATCCGATTGCAAACCAAATCCAGAAAATACCGGTCATGGGTAATCATAATTAAAGTGCCCCGGTAACTTTTCAGCCACCCTTCCAACCACTCTGTCATATTGTGGTCCAAATGGTTGGTAGGCTCATCTAAAATCAAAATCTCGTTCTTTGAAAGCAATACTGCCGCCAGTGCCACCTTCTTTTTCTGTCCCCCGGACAGGTTGTCTATGGATTGGTTAAAATCGGTAAACCCCAGGCGAGTGAGAATATTTTTTGCCTCACCTTCAACGCCATAATCATCAGCCAACGAATCACCTTCATATTTCACACCGTTCAACTGATTTTGTCCCATCACATATTCTAAGATGGTCTGTCCCTTTTCAAATTCCGGATTCTGAGGCAAATAATTAATCACCACGTGATTTCCTTTGGTATATTCCCCGGAGTCCCCCTCCTCTATCCCGGCAATAATACGCAAAAGTGTGGATTTTCCAGTGCCATTAATTCCAATGACTCCCACTTTTTCTCCCTCTTCCACACTAAAATCAATGCCGTCAAAAAGAACCTTATCCGTATATGCTTTTGTAAGATTTTTGATTGTAAGTAAATTCATAATTTTATCCTGTTTTCCCCTGTTCTTAGAGACTCTTTCGCTACTGTACAATGATTTTGTTCGGAAGTCAAGAAAAATAGAGCCGCGCTTCAACACTTAGCGCAACTCTATTTGGGTCCATTAGGGACAGACCTACAGGCCATTGGTATCCGTCCCTAATGATACGATTCTTGTGCATACCTTTTCGGCCAATGCCATATTATGGGTAACAATCAACATTCCATAGTCATTCTTTTTTGCATTCTCCAAAAGTACCTGCCATATCTGTGCCTGAGTGATAACATCCAGCATAGTGGTAACCTCGTCACATAAAAGAAACTTCACATCCGGGCTTAACACTCTGGCAATGCAAAAACGTTGCAGCTCACCACCGGAAAGTTCTGCCGGCCATCTGTTTAACCAATCTTTCTCGATTCCCATCTGCTGTATCAGTTCATCCCCCGGCTGCCAACATTCATTTAATGTTTTTTTCATCTTCCATCTGGGATTTACCGCGTATTCCGGATGTTGAAAAATCATCTGTACCGGACACATTCCCTTGGAAGGAAGTGGCTGTCCATCAATGGTCACTATTCCTGAAGTAGGTTTTTCATACCCTGCAATAATTTTTGCCAATGTGCTTTTTCCACATCCCGACGGTCCTACAATCCCTACGCGTTCTCCAGATTCTATTGTTAGGGAAATATCTCGTAAAATCCAAGGAGACTTCTCTGTATATCGAAAATCAATATGTTCTACTTTAAGTTGCATTCACACACCTGACCTTTCCGCCCCTTACTTCCCTCATTGGGATTTCACCGCTGCATCTATCCGACACATAAGGACAGCGATTTGCAAACAAACAGCCTTCCGGCAAATTTCCCGCATAGGGCTGTGTTCCGGGAATGGGCTGAAATTCGTTCTGGGGAAGAGCTGCCAAAAAAGCCTGACTGTAGGGATGTCGCAGATACTCTTTTCCTCTTTTGAAATCTTCTGTAGGGGAGATTTCCACAATGGTTCCCGCATAAAAAACTGCAATTCTGTCTGCCACTTCAAAGGCCAAATCGATATCATGGGTAATCAGCAAAATTCCCGTACCCTCATCTGCAATTTTCCGAAAATGCTTCAGTGTCTCCATAGCCAGATCCACACTAAGCCCCGGGGTAGGTTCGTCTGCAATAATTAATTTAGGAGTTTCCAACACAGCCGCTGAAATCAAAACACGTCTGGCCATACCACCAGATAACTGGAATGGATACATCTGTTCCACCTTTTCATCCAACTGATATTTTTGAAACATTTTTCGTTGCTTCTCTTTTGTAGAGTGTACCCCCACCACCTGAGGTCCCACTTTCATAACCGGATCCAGGTGGTCCACCGACTGAGGAATATATGCGATTTCCGTACCGAGAACCTGTTTTCTCCTTACATCGTCAAGTGGCTGTCCCATATAGTCTATACTTCCTCCGGTTTTAGCATTTCCCGGCAACAGTCCCAAAATGGCTGACGCCAAAATGCTTTTTCCTGAACCACTGGAACCCACTATGGCTACGATTTCTTTTTCTTTCACATCAATGGACAGGGAATGAATCACTTCCAAATCTTCCTTGCGGAATCCTTTTTTATACATATTAAAGGAAACTACTAAATCCTTTACCTCTAAAATTGTCTTCTTACTTTCTTCCATCGCTACCTCTATTCATTACCGCTTCCCGGATTCCACAGCTTCTTTAAGTTATCCCCGATAACATCAAACAAAACAACTGCTATCAATAAAAGCAATCCCGGAAATAATGCAAGCCACCATTTTCCTGTGGCAAGGTGCTTCATCGCCTCAGAGAGAATCACACCAATTGCCGGCATTTCCGCCGGAAGTCCAAAACCTAAAAAGGTAATGGAAGCCTCATGCATAATGGCATGGGGGAACAATAATACCAGCCCTATCAAGTAGGATGGCAACACATGGGGAACGATATGGGTAACCGCCACCTTCCACTTTGAAATTCCCATCTTGTATGCAGCCTGCACATACTGGGAAGAACGAATCTGCATCACCTCAGCTCTGACAATTCTTGTGAGGGAAGGCCAGTGGGTCAACGCCACAGCGATTGTCACCCCTTTAACTCCCTTTCCTAACATAAAAGAAATCAGCATCAAAAGTACCAGATGGGGCAACCCCATACAAAGGTCCACACACCAATTCACAACCATATCCACCCATTTACCACAAACAGCAGACGCGATTCCTAATACCAAAGCTACAACAGAACTGACTGCTGATGCAAGAATTCCCACAACAATACTATTTGACAATCCTTTGATGCATCGATAAAACATATCCCTTCCCACAAAATCTGTTCCAAAGGGATGCTCCAAACTTGGTGCCAGAAATTTGTCAGCGTAGTGGACAGCATATTTCTCCGGATTCATAAACAGGCCCCATAAAAATGCACCCATTAAATAGGAAACGGAAACTACCAACAAAACTACAATTTTCGTTCTCCGATTGTCACTTCACTGGCTAACTTGCCTGCCGGAACTGCCATTCCCATAGGGAACCATCCGAGCTGAACCGCAAATAGATAGAGTATCAAAAGTCCAAGCCAGAAGGTTGGAGCAGATTTTGTAATCAGGCAAAACAGTTTCATAATCCGATCATATAATCCTCCCTGATGCAATCCACATAACACCCCCAAAAAGAATCCTAAAATTCCCGAGAATGCCCATGCCAATAACATCAATACAATGGAATAAGAAAATCTGATTTTTATAATTTCTGCCACCGGTTTTTTATAGGTAATAGACTCCCCTAAATCTCCGTGCAACACATGATTTGCCCATGTTACAAACCGCTCCGGAAGAGGGTCGTTCAATCCCCAATAGTCAGCAATTTCTTCTTTTGCCTCTTTGGACAACGTGGAATTTGTCCCTATATATGACACCAAAGGATCAATCGGTGCCTTTGTAATTAATAGGAATGCCACTCCACTGACTGCAATTAATAGCAAAAACATACGAAGAGTTTCTGCCAAAATTCTTTTCATACTTTTCATTCTTCTTACTTGTATTTCCAATCTTTCATGTTACAAACAATAGGGCTTCCATGTCCATGGGGATGTGGAATCTGGGTTTCTACTGAAACATCCAACCTATCGCTGATGAAATAACAATGTTCGATGTTTACCAGATATAACTCAGGATAATCGGCATCTGCTATTTTCTGAACTTCTTTCCATGCTGCAAGCGCATCTTCCTGATTGTTTGCAGCCAAAGCCTCATCTATCTTTTGGTCTACCGTATCATTTTTGTATCCAACCACATTGTCATATCCCCCTGTCAGATACAATTTGGAATAAAACAGGGAATACAATACCGTCGGAGAATACTGGCCCCATCCCCAGACAACACCGGAAGTGTTTTGTAAGGTAACTACCTCATCCCAAGTTGCCGTCTTCACCTGAATATCAATTCCTAAATCCTTTGCATTTTCGGCTAAAGCAACTGCCAGATTATAGCGGTCTTCATCCCCTCCCGGAGCATATACATCAAAAGTACACTTCTGACTTCCTTTTTCTCTGATTCCATCCTCATCTGTATCTTTCCAACCGGCATCTTCCAATAATCTAATAGCTTCATCTACTCTGCCGTCTTCATAATCTTCTGTAGAAGCCCATACCAGATTGTCCGTAAAGTTTACCGCTGGCTTACCTACACCATTAAAAGCGTTGTCAATAATCTCCTGTCGATTGATACCAATGGATAAAGCCTCTCGTACCGCTTTGTCAGAAGTCACATTATTTCCAACTGTAACCTCATTTCCTTCAGAATCTTTTGCAGTGGATTCCGGATTTACCGGAAGAGAAATATTTCTAACATCCATAGTCTCAAAGTTGGTTGCTGTCATTCCATCCACTTGTTCTTTGGAATAATTGGATCCCACCATTACAATATCCAAGTCCCCGGATTTTGCTGCTGAAAAAGCTGCCTCCGGCTCCATAGATACCAATGTAACTTTCTTCACCTGTGGTGCATCTCCATAATACTGATCATTTACTTCTAAAATAATCTGCTGATTTGCATCATACTGAGCCACCTTGTATGCACCTGTACCGATTGGCTGTGTGTCAAACAATTTACTGTCATAAGCATCAGATGGCACAATCTGTAACATAGCTGTAGTATCCAAAAATGGTGAATAGGCTTCTTTCAGCTGAAACTCCACAGTATACTCATCCACCGCTGTCACCTTATCTAAACGGGTCAGATCAACATTCTCATTGTTTGCCTGATTGTCTTTTACTGTCTCATATGTAAAAACCACATCTTCTGCGGTAAAATCACTTCCGTCGCTGAACTTTACATCCTTCTTTAATTGAAAGGTATACGTCAGTGCATCCTCACTAACCGTCCAATCCGTAGCCAAATCGCCAACGTATTCCGAATTCTTATTCACCTGTAACAAAGCTTCATTAACAAATGGATATCCGTAACTCATAGCCCCCTTGACCGGATCCAGGCTAGACTCAAAAATCGTTCCCCCTACATAGGCACGAATTCCATCTTCACTATTCTTTGTCACCTTACTTTCCTTTGCTCCACAACCTGCGAATGTTGTAACCAACATCACAGTCAGGCAAAGTACACTTACAAATCTTTTTTTAATTATTTTCTCCCTCATCTTTCATTTGCCGTTAATAGCTCTAAAAGTATAGCATTGCAAATGTCTATGGCACAAGCCACCCGGGGGGATGTTTTTTAGTTAAATCATCAGTTATAACTGACTTTTTTCGTTAATTAATCATTGTACTTTAAAAAAAATAGGTTATGATAATTCTATGAGTGAATATTACAAATTTTTTCAAAATAAAAAATGTGAATACTTTCCCTGCCATAAAGGAGTTCCGGAAGAGGATTTTAATTGCCTGTTCTGTTATTGCCCTCTTTATACTATGGGCGAATCCTGTGGGGGAAATTTTGAAATTTTAGAAAATGGAATCAAATCCTGTATGAACTGCGGATTTCCGCATCACAGGAACAACTATGAAAAAATCAACGGACGTTTTCAGGAAATTGCGGCGGTGATGGCCACACCCAAAAAGGAGGATACATCCCATGAAACAAAAGCTAAAGCCTAGATTATCCTCAAGTGATTGGAAAGGCTTCTACACCCGCTTTCACTTTGCTTCCACTGAATCGAAGCACATTCAGGCAATTTATGAGGCTCTGCTTCCCTTGGTAGATTCCTATGCTTACTATTCTTTGGCTCAGGATTTATCTGAGGTTGCTCTTTCCCACTATGCCTATGGCTTTGTCACTCTTGGAAGCGGTGTGGATGAGTTATCTGAAG
Source organism: Lachnospiraceae bacterium (assembly GCA_022768745.1). Classification (GTDB taxonomy): domain Bacteria; phylum Bacillota; class Clostridia; order Lachnospirales; family Lachnospiraceae; genus Pararoseburia. Next base: position 2,305 of record JALELK010000082.1, on the reverse strand, counting down.
TATATCTCCGTCACGAACAAATTCAAGAAGCTTACATTATCGACTGTCTCAGCCTGGTGCTTTTGTCCAAAGCCTATGAAGAATTTGCACACCAAATAGAAATCCAAAGCGGCTACTACCTCAAGGAATTATCCTTTCTGGGAGATACCTATCCACTGGATTTACTCCCGGAGATTTACAATGCTCTAAAACCGGAAAATATCACCATAACCGATGGACAGATGCTTACTCCCCTGAAGACAGCGACATTAATTCTGGATTTGGATGAAAAAAAACACAAACCTCTGATCCAACTGTGTAACTCCTGTGAGACCTGTAAAAACTTCTCCTGTCCCACCAGAAAGGCAAAGACAGCTGCCATCCCCCAAACCTATGGTGCTATGCAGATTTTTCACAAGACATTGTAGGACGAAGTAATGTACATAAATTTCGTGCGTGAGAGGGTGCGCTGGTCCGGTGGACCAGGCTGCGATAGCAGCAGCACCGACCGAGCCGGAGGCGAGATTGAACCCGGGTGCGGAGCATCCGCGTCCGGGTTCTTTAACAGAAAAAGGACAAGGCTTAATGCCCTGTCCTTTTCTGTTAAAAGCACGTGCGTGAGAGGATTCGAAGCTTTCACCACGTGTAAAACGTAGAAAAATCAAGGGTTTCCGGTTCTTAAATATTAAATTGAACAACAATTGAACAATTGACCAAAATACAAAAGAGTAAGTATTTCTACTTACTCTTTTACCTGCTCTTATTTATTTGAATTTTACGGTTCTAACTTTTGTCCACTCAGAATAACATCTGCCTCCTACATTGAATTCTTGAATTCTTCTTATACGAATATAATAGGTTTTATTCTTTTTTAGATTTACTGTTTTCCCATTTTTTTTATATTTGGTAATATTTTTTACAATACCCTTCTTTTCGGAATCAAACGTATATGATTTTATATTCTTCTTATTTTTAAAATTCTTATCTGTAGAAATTTGAAGATTTATCTCGCCCCATATATGTGTTCCATAAGGTGCATAAACTTGAATCTTTTGAGGTTTTTTATTCTTTTTGATTACTTTTAGTTTAATATGCTTTGAGTCTAAGTAAGCATTAGTTACGTGACCAGCAACAATCGTATATGCAGAACTTTTTCCGTATTTCGAAGTGGCATACACACTAATAGTTCGATCACATTGATCACCTTTTAAAGTATATGTTGTAACATTTGGATCTTTAATAATGATTGGATCATTAGGTTTAGTTGCTCCTGTAATAATATATCCTGTTGCATTTGGAACTTTTTTCCAAGTAAGGATTTGTTTTTCTGTATCATTCAGTTTTTTACAGTATTTACATTCTCTACGGGTTATTTCATAATGGCCCTTATTTTCATATTTTACAACTGGAGGTTTTGTAGTTACTCTTACTTTAAACTTACCTTCTCTATAGGCTTCTTTACAGTTATTATCTTTAATCGATGTATAAATCCATGTTTCTCCATAATTAACACCAGTAACATTTCCTTCCTGATCTACGGTTGCAACAGAAGGATTTTCGGAACGGAAATTTGGTTTTACATAAACGGTCGTTCCTGGTTGACATTTATGAACTTTTATCTGATTTGTTCCTTCCGGATGAAGAGAAATGTATTTTGAACAATCGCTTCCATTAGATTCTTTTGAAATGTTATAGTTGTAAAGATCTTTATCGCTGTACTTCCCATTACATGTATAATCTACAGAATACTGTTCTTCACTTTCTGCCGCTTCTGATATCAATGTTTCTGAAAACAATGACCCTGTAACAATCATCACAGCTAATGCAAACGCTGTGAACTTTTTCCCTATATTTTTTTTCATATTCATTCTCCTTCTTTTATCAATAAAGTTTTTAATATTGTAGCATATTTTCATCATATATGATATATAGATATTTTTTTAGGAAAACGAAAAAGAAAATGAAGAAAATGATAGTAAATACTGTTCTTTCTATTCTTCCATATACATACATCATAATATACGACAATGGAACTATTAACGTTCCATTGTATAGTGCCAAATTTTTGGACTTTTTGAAAAGAAAAGTAAAAAGAAAAGTCTTGACTATAACGTCAAGACTCTTTTAATTCTTTTTTATTATTGTATTCGTGTTATTACAATAATTATTTAGATAAACATACTTATTCCATATTTCTTCCATAACATTTGGAATAACTTCAATATGATTTAAATATACCATCTGATAATTATTTATTTCTGGCATATTATTTTTTTCCATATTTCTTCATAACTATCTCTGTTCGGATGAATCTTATGCATCTTTA
>JALELK010000058.1 GCA_022768745.1 Lachnospiraceae bacterium | reverse complement strand
TATCTACTTTCTTGTTCCTATTAACCAATGAATTCAAGTCAAGGAGGATATGCTTATGGTATTACAGCATACACCTCCGTTTACAGAATCCAACATCTTCAATGAAATCAGGGACCTTGAAGTGCAAAGATTAAACTTGATGAATATGAAGAAGAAGGGTATCATAAATGGTGTTGACGTTGTAATACAAGAATTGACAAAGAAAGAATTCAAATTAAAAGAACAAAAAGTATTAGAAGTCCATTCCTATGCGATTACGCAAACTTCTATCACAAAGAATGGTAAGCAGGTTCCTAGATGGCAGACCACTTGCGGTGATAAACGTCCTCGATGCTCTAGTTATGAATCCTTAATTGAGAAGTTATATGAGCATTATTTTGGTACTGTCATGCTGACTGATTATTCATTTCGAACCATGTTCGAAGCAGCATTGGATGAACGTATTCGTACAGAACGACCAAAAGAGAAAACGATTCGCGATTATCATAGCTCTTATAAGGCTTTTATCAGCGATGAGTTCGGTGCAAAGGATATTCGCCTTATAACACCGTCAGAGGTCAAAGAATACATTCAGAACATCACTAGGGAACTAAGTCCTACCAAGAAGCGATTCTACAAGTTTAAAGGCATTTTAAACCTCGTATTCAATTATGCTTGCGATCCGGAAAGAAGATATATTGAAATGTCTCCTGTCCCGGGACGAAACAAAGCATATGAGAAAAATCTTACTCCTACGAGTACAAAACCAGAGGATAAAGCCTTTCAACCAGAAGAATTGAAATTATTGCGTAATCATCTACGAGAACGTATCAAACGTAGCAAATATGATGTAAATGCCTATGCCATGTTATTCTCATCAGAAACCGGTCTTCGAGAAGGCGAGATTCCTTCCTTAAAATGGTCTGATATTACGGATAAGGCTATTCATATTCACTCACAACAAAATGATGAATATAGGGATGGCAAAAAGGTTTACTACTATAATCCGACTACCAAGAACGAAAAAGGAGTAAGCCACAACGGACGCTTTATTCCAATTACAAATGAAATCCGAAATATTCTTGATGAATTGAAAGCAAAGCAGGAAGCACTTGGAATTGAATCTGAATGGGTATTTTGCAAGGAAAATGGAGAATGGATTACTACAGTATCCTACTATGAATCCTTGTACAAGGTATGCAAGAAGCTTGGACTTAAGCTTAATAACAACCATGCCTTTCGTATCGCACTCAATTCTTATGTGTATGTGCCTATGGGATTACCAGTAACAGAACGTGCAAAACTGCTCGGTCATTCCGTGGATACTAACCTTAAACATTATACTTTTGCTAGAACGGATGATTATTTAGAGGAATTAAGTGAAAAAATTGATGCATTTAATGCAACAGAACGTAGAACTGAAAGAGAACCTAAGAAGGGTACCTCGGGGTACCTTAAAATTATTGACTTTCAGAAAAAACAAAAGAACCTTGAATCCGCTAAATTCAAGGCTCTTTGATAAAAACTGTTAATGCGGAAGATGGGACTTGAACCCACACGTTCGCAATGAACACAAGATCCTTAGTCTTGCTCGTCTGCCAGTTCCGACACTTCCGCATATCATCTTGCGACGACCGTTATATAATACCAAACATATCAAACAGTGTCAACAGTTTTTTCATATTTCCTTTGTCTCCAACGAAAAAGCCCTTCCTTGGAAGGGCTCCGTCGTTTTGGGAAATGAACACCGGGTTCATCTCCGAATCGTTAGCTTATCTCTATCCGATTCTCATCAAGTTGTACTTATTATAAACCTCTATTCACAAAAATAAAAGAGAAAAGATACACAAATTTCTTTTTATTTATGCATAAATTGTCACTCATTATTATAAAATATGCACAAAAATCTAGATTTCAAAGTATCTTTTTGCATTTTTATAAGCTATACCCTCAATAATCTTCTGCAGGGATTTCTCATCATCCGGATACTCTCCGTTTTCCACCCAGCCGCCAATCAATTCACAGGCAATCCGCCTGAAATACTCATGCCGTGTGTAAGACAGAAAACTTCTGGAATCTGTAAGCATACCAATAAAGTTGCCCAAGAGCCCCTGATTGGCAAGGGATGTCATCTGCTCCATCATACCGGTTTTGTTGTCGTTAAACCACCAGGCACTTCCGTGCTGAATCTTGCCTACAGCCTCCGACGTCTGGAAACATCCGATAATGGAACCAATAGCAGCATTATCAATGGGATTCAGGGAATAAAGAATGGTCTTTGGCAACTCCCCGGTATATGCCAACGCATTTAAAAAGTCCGCCAGCTCATTTACCGGAGCACTGGTGGAAATGCAGTCAAATCCCGTGTCCGGTCCCAACTCCTCAAACCTCTTTTTATCGTTATCCCGCTTCACGCCATAGTGCAACTGCATCACCCAACCATACTTGTGATACTGCTGCCCCAGGAAAAGCAAAAGCCGTAACTTATACTGCTGTACTTCTGTCTCGGAAAGAGACTCACCGGACAATTTCTTTCTGAAAATTCTGTCAGCGTCTTCCTCTGTGGCATCCAGATACATAACCCGTTCCAAACCATGGTCACTGATACAGCATCCCATCTCATGGAAATATAAAATCCGCTTTTTCAAGGCTTCTTTTACATCTTCAAAGCTTTGGATTTCCATTTCAGCCGCCCGACTCAAACTTTCCACATAATCCGTAAATCCTTCTTTTTCAATTCCAAGAGCCTTGTCCGGTCGAAAAGCCGGCAACACTTTTACAGGGAAGCTTTCATCCTCTGCAATCTGCTTATGCCAGTGCAAATCATCCACCGGGTCATCTGTGGTGGCAAGCATTTCCACATTAGAATCCAAAATCAACTGTCTGGCAGACATCCCCTTGATTTTTTCGTTGCAAAGCTGCCATACTTCCTCTGCAGTATCTCCATTCAATGCCCTATGATATCCAAAGTATCTCTGAAGTTCCAAATGAGACCAGTGATACAGGGGATTTCCCACAGCCATCTCCAAGGTTTCTGCCCACTTTTGAAATTTTTCCCGGTCCGTTGCATCTCCGGTAATATATTTTTCCTCCACACCATTGGAGCGCATCTGGCGCCATTTATAATGATCTCCCCCCAGCCATAGCTGCGTGATATTGTCAAATTTGGCATCCTCCGCAATCTCTCTCGGACTCAGATGGCAATGATAGTCAATGATTGGCATATCCTTGGCATAGTCAAAAAACAAATGCTTTGCCGTATCCGTGGAGAGTAAAAAATCTTCATCCATAAATTTTTTCATAGTCTGTCCTCTATCCCTTAATTTTCTCTAAAAAAGGATTCTATAAATCTTGCACAAGCTCTACTGCACGCTTGGTCAAATCCCGGATTTCATCAAACTTTCCGGCGCGAATCAAATCCCCTTTCACCATCCAGCTTCCGCCTGCGGCGATAATTTTATCATCCGCCAGATACTCCCGCACATTGGCCTCGCCAACACCGCCGGTAGGCATAAAACGCATCTGCGGAAAAGGTGCTGCTAAAGCCTTGATGGTTTTTAAACCACCATACTGGGCAGCCGGGAAAAACTTAGCCACAGGGAGGTTATAATTTACCACCCTCATAAGTTCGGTAGGAGTACAAACCCCTGGTAAAATCGGGATGCCATTGTCACAGCAATACTGTGTCACTTCCTCTGAAAATCCCGGTGTTACAATAAATTTTGCTCCGCAGGCAATGGCTTTTTTACACTGTTCCACGTTGATGACAGTTCCGGCTCCCACCAGCATATCCGGGAAAGCCTCACACATTGCTTTGATAGAATCTGCCGCAGCCTCAGTTCTAAAGGTCACCTCAGCCACAGGAAGTCCGCCATCCATCAATGCCTGGCCCAAAGGCAGAGCATCCTCCACCCGTTCCAATACCACTACCGGCACAATCTTTAATTTTTCTATGCGATTTAACAATTCTTCCATCTGCTTTTACCTCCTTGATATTCCATATCTTTTTTTCCCATTTCACCACTGGAGCTCTGCAAATCTCTACACGCCTGAATATGCGGAAAATCCTCCGTCTACCGGAAGAACCACTCCGGTAATAAATCCCGCTGCTTCATTATTTAAAAGGAATAAGAGACTTCCCACCAATTCCTCAGCTTCTCCGAAACGTCCCATAGGTGTAGCCGCCAAAATCTTTCCGGTACGAGGGGTAGGTGTGCCATCCTCGTTAAACAAAAGTTTTGCATTCTGCTTTGTGGAAAAGAATCCAGGTGCAATGGCATTGACACGAATGCCTGATTTTGAAAAATGTACTGCCAACCACTGGGTAAAGTTACTGATGGCAGCTTTCGCACCGGAGTATGCAGGAATCTTTGTAAGTGGTGTAAAAGCATTCATAGAGGAAATATTTAAAATATTGCATCCTTCCTTATCCAACATATCCTGGGCAAAAATCTGGGTTGGAAGCAAAGTTCCGATAAAGTTCAAATTGAACACAAACTCCACACCGCTTGGATCCAAATCAAAGAAAGAAATGGTATCTGCATCAATGTCCCCTGACTCGTAATATTCCTTATCTGTGGTAGCTCTTGGGTTGTTTCCCCCGGCTCCGTTAATCAAAATATCACAGGTTCCCAAGTCTGCAACAACCGCATCGTGAGTCTCCTGCAAACTCTCTTTTTCCAATACATTGGTTTTGTAGGCCTTTGCCACACCACCATTTTTTTCAATTTCTTCTGCCACAGCCTGTGCTGCCTCCAAGTTCAAATCCAAAACAGCAACCTTGGCTCCTGCCTGCGCCAATGCCTTTGCAAACATACTGCAAAGCACGCCGCCGGCTCCGGTAACTACTGCAACTTTTCCTGATAAATCTGTATTTAATGGTAATTTCATTTCGTCCTCCTATCTTGAAGCTTTCTCAACTGCTTCAAACAAACCGTTAATATATGCTGCTCCTAAAGCTCTGTCGTAAAGTCCATAACCTGCCCGTCCGGTTTCACCCCAGATCATTCTTCCGTGGTCCGGTCTTACATAGCCGGTAAATCCATTGTCATGCAATGCCTTTACAATGGCATACATATCCAGACTTCCGCAGGAGGAAAGATGAGCTCTCTCCTCAAATCCGTTGTCCAGCACCTGAACATTTCTCAAATGGGCAAAATGAATCCGACCCATCTTTGCATATTTTGCTGCCATATGCACCACATCATTTTTTGCTGAGCATCCCAGAGAACCGGTACAAAGGGTAATGCCGTTATGAGGGTCGTCCACCAGTTTTAAGAATCGGTCCAGATTCTTTTCATCGGTGATAATTCTCGGTAATCCAAAAATACTCCAACAAGGGTCGTCCTCATGGATTGCCATATTCACATCGCACTCTGCTGCCACCGGAATGATTCTCTCTAGGAAGTACTTCAGATTCTCCCACAAGTCCTCCTCAGACAATTCCTGATACTGGGCTACAATGTCCTTTAACTCCTCTCTGGAATAGCTGGCATCCCATCCCGGAAGAGTCAAATCACTCTCTGACATCAGTGGATTTACCGCATCCACCTGCTCCTGATAATATACTAAAGATGTGGAACCATCCGGAAGAAGATGATCCAACTGGGTTCTGGTCCAGTCAAACACCGGCATAAAGTTGTAGCAGATACACTTGATTCCCGCCTCTGCCACTCTTCTGATGTTCTCACAATAGTTTGCAATATACTCATCCCTGGTTGGTTTTCCCAGTTTAATATCCTCATGAACCGGAATGCTCTCAATCACTTCAAAATGAAGTCCTGCATCCTCCGTCTGCTTCTTTAATTTTGCAATGGACTCTCTGCTCCATACCTGACCTACCGGCACATCATACACCGCAGTTACAATGGAATCCATTCCCGGAATCTGACGAATCTGTTCCAAAGTCACCTTGTCATCTTCCCCATACCAACGAAACGATAATTTCATACCTTTTCCTCCTTGTTTTTTCTATCTATACTTTAACATGAAACCCTGTGATATCCAAATAACAAATCTTGTTGTAAACATTGCAAAAGTTGTGGTATCAGTATATGATAATAACAGGTGATAGAAACTACCGGAAAAGGAGCTCAAATTATGGCAAAACATTATTCCTCTCATTTTGAACCGCGCCAGGAAATGCATACCCCTGATTTTGAAATCTTTTATTATGAAGACAAAACTTATGCCGAGGTGGAAATGCATCAGCATAATTATTATGAAGTGTATTTTTTTCTTGAGGGGAATTTGTCCTATCAGATTGGTGAAAAAAAGTATCCGTTAAAAAGTGGGGACTTCTGTCTCATTCCTCCCGGAATTTTTCACCGTCCTATCTTTCACGGCAATGATATTCCTTACCGCCGCATTGTCCTCTGGCTCTCCCCGGGATACTACCAAAAGTTGGTGGCTTTGGCGCCGGATACCGACTACGGTTTTCAATGCAGCCGTGATGACAGCTATCATTTTTCCTGCGATTTTTCCCAGTCACAGATTGTGTTTGATAAATTGCTGGGGATTCTGGAAGAACAAAGTCGTGACGCCTGCTTTCGGGATTCTATGCTGACCTGCCAGATGAGTGCTCTCTTACTTAGCATCAACCGCATTGTTTATGAGACAAAACACCCTTCAAAAAAAATGCCGGAGGAGGCACCTCTGTTTTCCAAACTGTGTGATTACATCAATCTGCACTTAGATGAGGATTTAAGTCTTGATACTCTGGCTAAGGAATTTTTTGTAAGCAAATATCACATCTCCCATGTGTTTAAGGAGAATATGGGCATCTCTCTGCACAAATATCTTTCAAAGAAAAGAATCTACGCCTGCAAAAATATGCTTTTGGCAGGACAACCAATTCAGGAAATTGCAGAAACCTATGGCTTTGATGATTACTCCAGTTTTTTTAGAGCATTCAAAAAAGAATTTGGCATGGGACCAAAGGAATATCGGGAAGCCTTCTCCCCTGCAAGTTTCCCAAAAATATCTTGAAAGCCTTCCCCTTTTATGGTATCGTACATATTGGCTGTTATGACAGCTCTGTGCGGATGTGGCGGAATTGGCAGACGCGCTAGATTTAGGTTCTAGTGTCCACGACGTGCGGGTTCAAGTCCCGCCATCCGCATCAAAAAAGAGATAGACCAAATGGTCTATCTCTTTTTCATTTCTATCCTATTATTTTACCTTTGCACCCGGGCGCCTGCTCCACCCATAATAGCTTCCACTTCTTTTAAGTTTGCCATTGTGGTATCTCCCGGTGTGGTCAT
>JALELK010000055.1 GCA_022768745.1 Lachnospiraceae bacterium | reverse complement strand
TACCGATTACGGAAGGAAAGAAGCTGGTAGGCATTATTACGAACCGTGATCTGAAGTTCGAAGAAGATTTTTCTAAAAAAATCAAAGAATCTATGACTTCTGAGGGGTTGATTACTGCAAAAGAAGGTATTACTCTGGAAGAAGCAAAAACAATTTTGGCAAAGGCAAGAAAAGAAAAATTGCCGATTGTTGATGATGATTTTAATCTGAAAGGGTTAATCACAATCAAAGATATCGAGAAGCAGATTAAATATCCGTTGTCTGCAAAAGACGAACGTGGCCGTTTGCTCTGTGGCGCTGCTGTAGGTATTACGGCAAATGTAATGGAGCGTGTTGCTGCGTTGGTAAAGGCTAATGTGGATGTTATTGTCATTGATTCTGCTCATGGACATTCCGCCAATATTTTCAGAACACTTAGACAGATTAAAGCAGCATATCCGGATCTGCAGGTGATTGCAGGTAATGTAGCAACAGGTGCAGCGACAAGAGACCTGATTGAAGCGGGGGCAGATGCTGTAAAGGTAGGTATCGGTCCAGGTTCTATATGTACAACCCGTGTGGTTGCAGGTATTGGTGTTCCACAGATTACAGCAGTTATGGATTGCTATAATGCCGCAAAAGAATACGGTATTCCGATCATTGCTGATGGTGGTATTAAGTATTCCGGCGATATGACGAAAGCGATTGCAGCTGGTGCCAATGTCTGCATGATGGGAAGTATTTTTGCGGGATGTGACGAAAGCCCGGGAAGTTTCGAGTTATATCAGGGAAGAAAATATAAAGTTTATCGTGGAATGGGTTCTATCGCTGCTATGGAAAACGGAAGTAAGGATCGTTATTTCCAGGAAGGTGCTAAGAAATTAGTTCCGGAAGGTGTGGAAGGACGTGTTGCTTACAAGGGTTCTCTCGAGGATATGATTTTCCAGTTGGTTGGTGGTATCCGCTCAGGTATGGGATACAACGGATGTCCTACCATTCCTGAACTTCAGGAGAAAGCAAAATTTGTCAAGATTTCCGCTGCTTCATTAAAGGAAAGTCATCCACATGACATTCACATCACTAAGGAAGCTCCAAACTACAGCGTTGACGAATAATTTCAGACAATCAAAAATCTCTGCTTCACATTTGTGAAAGCAGAGATTTTTTTGTTTACCTGTTTATTTTACTGATAAGAGAAACTAATCCTCTCTCTTCTCATCCCTGAACTTGCCTGCAATAATATCGCATACACACCAAAGTCCTCCCCCTGCTGTGGATGCCAAAAAGATTTTTATAATACAAATAATCAGGGCTTTCGATGTGAGACTTCCCGCCATAAAATGGGTGTATAAAAAGCGTAGCGGTCTGATAAACAGCCAATATCCTCCCACATAGATTGCCAAGAATGTCCCCAGCAAGCTAAATCCAATTGCAAGAATTTTTCTAATTGTTCTTTTCACAACTCTTTCTCCTCATCAAAATATTACATAAAATCCCAACAGACCACTTAAAATCCCTATGGCGGCACCACAGACTACATCCCTGGTAAAATGCACACCACCAACTACCCGAATCACTGCCAGAATCACGCCTAATATCATCAGTATCATCCCATTCTCAACAGAAAACTGAAGGAATGTCATCCCTATCATAAAAACAGAAAACACATGTCGGCTGGGAAAACTGCTACCGGACTTGTCCTTTGGAATAATAGGATCAATATCCATCACCTCATAGGGGCGTTTTGCTGAAACACATTTCCGAAAAATACTGAGTGCCACAAAGGCCACTGCCGGAACTATCACACTGTGATATAAATCCTCATATTCCCCGGTAACACCAAGGCAAATCAACAATAAAACATAGGAGATAAACACCACTGCCACAATCATCTTATTTAAGCATCGTATCAAGGCAACTTTCCAGCTTTTTTCCCGAATATGCCTCGCCATTTGGTTGTATCCCTGTTCTGTCATCCCTCTCAATCCTCCACGACTTCTCCGTGCTTATCGATGTATGTATTTACATCTTGTAAAAATTGTTTCCAGGCATCCTCATGTTCCACAAAATATTTTGGACAGGCCTTGCCTGTAACGTCGTAATGGCGAATTACATCATCTGTGGTAAGGTCAAACTTGCCTATCAGATAGGCTGTGAGCTGTACCAAAGAATCATAGGTAGCCGTCTCAAATTTTCCATCCTCATCCATATGGCAACATTCAATGGAAATGGTGTCGTTGTTTCTGTCATTGGAGGCATAGCTAATCTCCGCTGTAGGAATACACTGTACAATCTCTCCATCCAATCCCACAACAAAATGACTGCTGGCCATAGTCTCATGGCTGTCCTTTAATCCCTCAAAATAATTGCGGTTCTGAATGGCTGTGGAGCCGGGGTTTGCTGTATAGTGTATCACAATCCCCTTCACCTCATCCAGGGCAATCCCCGGTCTGGAGTAATCATTGATGGAAAGCAACTCCACATCCAAAGGAGGCTGTTCCGTCACTACCTTTTTCTCATGCTTCCCGGAAAAAACGGAAGCTACACCCTTTCCCAGTAAAACCAATATGGTGATGGCACCTACGGTGGCCAAAGCTAAAATAATCAGTTCTAAAATCAGTTGTTTCTTTTGTTTTTTCGTAAACTTGCGTCTTTTTTTCTTCTTTGCCATAAGATTATTATATCCTATTTTCCTAAATTCACAAGGAAAAAGGTATCCGCGTTTATGCGAATACCTTCCGGAAACTACCGATTGTTTGTAGTTTTGTTTGTATTATTGGTTGTGTTCTTTGTGGAATCTGTGGTATCACCACCGGTCACATCTTTGACCACATCACCTGCGCCATCTAAAACATCTTTCGTTGCATCTCCGGCGCCTTCCACTGCATCCTCAACAACACCGCCGGCATTGTCATTCTTATCACCGTTTGTATTGTTGTTATTCTTGTTGTTATTCTTGTTGTCATTTTTATTGTTATCATTGGTGGTTCCGTCAGTGGACTGGTTTGTATTTGTGTCATTGTTTCCGTTATCATTCCATCCACATCCCACAAACACTGACATCGTAAGCACTGCAATAGCAGATACTAAAAAAACTTTCCATTTTTTCATTGTCCTATCTCTCCTTTTCATTTTCACCTTATCAGGCATACTATAGTTTGCGTATTCCTTTTCTTTCTATTCTGAAAAAAATTGTAAATTATTTACATCTTTCTTTTCAGTGGAAAAATCAGAGCTGACAGATAACCAAAAATCAGGGCCGCTGAAATTCCCACTGCTCCCGCTTCCAAGCCCCCGGAAAAAATACCAAGGAATCCCTTTTGATTTACCGCTTCCTTCACACCATTCCAGAGCACATTTCCAAATCCCAGCAAAGGCACCGTTACCCCGGCTCCTGCAAATTTTTTCATAGGTTCAAACCAACCGATGGCTCCCAGCACCGCTCCGGTACAAACCAGAAGCACCATAATCCGCCCCGGCAACATCTTCGTTTTTTCCATTAAAATCTGCACCAGCGCACAGACAATACCACCAATAATAAATGCTTTCACATAATCCATATCTTCCACTCCTTATTCTTCGTATTCCATCACTACTCCGTGGGCGATTCCCGGCACATTTTCCCCTTCATTAAAGCTTACCGGAGAAAGCAGGGCTCCGGTGGGAACAAACAAAACCCGCTTCCACTTTCCGGCGGCAATTCTTGGCATGTAATAAGAGGCCATAGTAGTTGCAGAGCACCCACAACCGGAACCTCCGGCACAGGTGTGCTGGTCCAGATGATTAAAAATCTCCATCCCGCAATCATAATGTTTATCATCTATGGGATGTCCTTCTATATCACAAAGTTCCAGTAGGATTTCCTTTCCCACCTTGCCCAAATCTCCGGTGATAATGGCATCGTAGTCATCCTGCTTCCGTCCAAAATCTCTCAGATGATTGGTAATCAGTGCTGCCGCTGCCGGAGCCATGGCCGCTCCCATATTCTGGGCATCCCGGACACCCATGTCCATAATTTTTCCTGTGGTGACCTCAGTAATTTTCACATGACTTTTTTCCGTCCCCAAAATGTATGCCCCACTTCCGGTCACTGTCCATGTGGAACACAGGGGTCTCTGATTTGCATACTCAATGGGAAAACGAAACTGTCTCTCTGCCCCGGCAAAATGACTGGATGTCACCGCTCCCACCAGATTGGCATATCCCGCTGCCACCGTCATTGCCCCCAAGGACAATGCCTCTCCAATGGTAGAGCATGCCCCGTAAAGCCCGAACAACGGTCTTTGAAAACCAATCAAACCAAATGATGATGCAATGGTCTGTCCCAACAAATCTCCTGCAAAAATATACCGCAGGTCAGCCCCCTGAAGTTTCGCCTTTCCCAGCGCCAGGGTCAGGGCTTCCTTTTGCATCTCACTTTCCGCCTTCTCCCAGGAATCCGACCCAAATCTGTCATCCTCGCAAATCATATCAAAACAATCTCCGATAGGACCCTCGCCCTCCAACTTTCCCACCACAGATGCTGTTTTCAAAATATAAACCGGTTTTGGCAGACAGATACTGTCCGCCCCCACTTGATACTCCATCCTTCATTCCATCCTTTATTTGATGAAACTATTATGTGTCTTTTTTTATTTCTTATTCTTTAATTTTGATTAGGGGCAACCACGCACTTCCCACTTGCTCTCAGGACAAGGATTTCTAATTTTGTGTTTCGATGGTTTGCTATCCTTTATTATTTATGTCCGCCCGACGCCCGACAGATGTCGTCGGAGTTGTCTTTACTGCGGAAAAGAAGAAATAAAAAAAGAACCCATCAGGGTTCTTTTCCGGTTTTGCCCCAGATGAAAAGGTCTCTCATCTGTTCATCGTAGGCTTCCGATGGACGATATCTGTCCAGTAATTTCTTTAGGTAGGTTCCTTTTTTGTCATCTGTCGGAGGATTGTATTGCTCCAACGCTTTTTCCACGGCTTCCTTTAGTTCCATCGGTTGGGTGGTCTCATCCGCCCCTATGGAATACTGGGAAGCCAGCTTTCCTGCCGCGTAATAAAACTCGTAGTTTCCTACAATAATGGATGCCTGCATTTCCAACTTTTTTTCCACGCTGCTTGCCGCCAACATTAAAACCATTAGTTACCACACTCCACACTAATCTGATTGAATACTCCCATAATGTCATCCACTGCAAGGGCTGACTTTTCTGCTCCGGATTTGTCCATAATCGCCTCACCCTGATGCATCATGAGAAGTCGGTTTCCATACTCTACCGCATAGCGAAGATTGTGAGTTACCATCATGGTGGTCAGATTCTTTTCCCGGACAATTTTGTCGGTCAATTCCATAATAATCTCTGCCGTCTTAGGATCCAACGCCGCTGTATGTTCATCCAAAATCAACATTTCTATAGGAGTCATAGTTGCCATCAAAAGTGCCACTGCCTGGCGCTGTCCACCGGACAAGGCTCCGACCTTTGTGTGCAACTTATCTTCCAGCCCCAGGTTTAAAGGAGCCAACAACTCCTTGTAATAATCAATTCTGGATTTCTTTACGCTCATTCCCAGATTGTATGGCCTACCCTTGTTGTCTGCCAAAGCCATATTCTCTAGGATTGTCATATTTGCACAGGTTCCCTTGGATGGGTCCTGATAAACACGACCGATATTTCTGTGTCGCAAATAATCCTTCTTTTTTGTGATATCTTCTCCGCCAATCACAATCTGTCCGGCATCCACATCAATGCTGCCGCAGATAATGTTTAAAAGAGATGTTTTTCCGGAGCCGTTACTACCCACTATGGAAACAAAGTCGCCGTCCTGAATGGTAAGGGAGAAATCATCAAACAGGCACATCTCATTTACGGAGCCTGCATTATAAAATTTATGTATATGATTTAATTCTATCATGACTGCTGCCCCTTTCTTCTTTTACGTCCCTGATGTTTTTCAATCTGCATACTGATAACAAGAATCACCAGGAAAAGCACTGCAGTTACCAATTTCAAATCTGAGGACTGAAGTCCAAAGCGAATGGCTGCTGCCACACATCCCTTGTATAAAATAGATCCCAGAATAACGGAAATGGAAAAAGTTAACACGCTGATTTGCCCAAACAAAGCTGTTCCGATAATAACACTTGCCAATCCGATAACTGCCGTTCCCACACCCATAGAAGCGTCAAAGAATCTCTGCTGCTGGGCAAACATAGAACCGCTGAGGGAAACCATACCATTGGCAATGGCAAGACCAAGAATTTTTATTTTTCCTTTGTCAATTCCCATAGATGTCACCAAAGTCTCATTGTCACCTACCGCCTTCAACAGATAGCCCGACTTTGTTTTCAAATACCAGTCTAAAATCACTTTCACCAAAATGACGATAATCAAAATCACAATTAAATTCTGATAAGGAGTCAGGGCTCCTCCCAGCACCTTGTTGGTAAATCCATTGCTGTAAATGTTATCGTAATTATAAATCGGAAGGTTTGCTTTTCCTGCGATACGAAGATTTACAGAATACAAAGCCGTCATCATAATGATACTTGCCAAAATATCCCGGACCTTTAATTTCACATGAATAAAGCCTGTGATAGCTCCCGCCACCAAACCTGCCCCAAAACTGAAGACCAGAGTCAGATAGGGATTCATTCCCCTTGATATCAAAACAGCGGAAAGGGCAGCCCCCAGAGGGAAGCTGCCATCTACCGTCATATCCGGGAAATCCAATATTTTATATGTGATATACATACCCAGAGCCATAATTGCATAAATCAGACCCTGTTCCAATACACTGATTATTAATGTCATTTTCTTTCCGCCTTATCCTTTTATTTGCTCACTTCGATGCTGTCAAAGACTTCTGCATCTGCAAAATTATCACTTAAATCCAAACCAATATTCTTTGCTGCTGCTGTGTTTGCATAATAGCTCGGCTCTGAAATCAACTCAAATTTCATCTCAGATGCCTTTGCCTCACCCTTTAAAATCTTAGCTGCCATCTTACCGGTCTGCTTTCCAAGCTCTACATAATCAATTCCTGCTGCTGCAACACAGCCTGCCTTTACCTGTTCCACCTCTGACCCAAAGACAGGAATCTTTGCTTCATTTGCATGATCTAAAACAGTCTGAAGGGCACTTACTACTGTATTATCTGTCAAGTTTGTGATGCAATCAACCTTTGTAACCATATCGGCTGCTGCCATATCCACATCACCAACGGTGTTGATACCGGTTTCTACAATTTCAAAGTCATAATCCTTTGCATATTTCTTATAGGTTTCAATGGTACTTACAGAATTTGTCTCGCTGGTGGTATAAATAATACCGATTTTCTTAGCATCCGGCATCACCTTGCGAATCATTTCCAACTGCTCTTTTACAGGAAGCGCATCCGATGTACCTGTGATATTTCCGGTTGAATTTCCGTCCTTGTCAGCCAACTGTGCTGCCACCGGATCCGAAATCGCTGTATAAACCACCGGAATGTCTGTATTCATTGCAGAGTTATATGCGCTCATAGCACTTGGTGTTGCAATGGCACAAATCAAATCCACTTTCTTAGACACATAGTTGTCAGAGATGGTACTTGCGGTACCTGTGTCTGCCTGAGCATTATCATAAAGGACATCTAAGTTCTTACCTTCCGCAATTCCTTCTTCCTTCAATCCTTCCAAAAATCCTTCACGACAGTTGTCAAGGGAGCCATGCTCTGCGAACTGTGAAATACCGATGACATATTCTTTTGTATCACTACTTTTTGCCCCATCTGATGCGGATTTTCCACATCCTACAAGCCCTAATGTCATCATTGCTACCAATAATCCTGCTACCATTTTCTTTTTCATTTTCTTTTCCTCCTAAAATTCGATACGTCTCCAAAGGCAATTGCCATCCTTTGGACTATGTATGAATCGGATTCGGAACTTGGAGTGGTTTTACCAAAATAAAAAACCGCCTCAGAAAATCTCTGAGGCGGTAATAATCATATTATCGCGGTACCACTCAAATTGGTTGCTACGCAACCCACTCATTCCACATACCATCATACGTGCCAGCTTGATAACGAGTCTGGTTCCCGTCACTCCCTACTAAAAAGTCTACTCTTTCAAGAGTGCCCTCACAAGTCCATTCCCATCCTCTCCCAATGCCATCTCCCACCAACGATGACTCTCTGTGATTGTTCTGAGGTAGTACTCCTCTTGTTCAACGGTTTTTATATAAATCATTTATACCCCTTTAACAGAGATATGTCAAGGAATTTTTTCTTTTGTGCTGTAATATTACAAACATAACAATACAAATACCTACAGACAGCAGAGAGCCTGCAGCCGTTGCCAATCCCATAGGATATAAGGTGGATGGGAACAGTGCCACCACATTTTCTGCTCCAAATTGCATCAGTATGGAAACCACCAATTCAATACTTACCGTAAGAATAATGGCGTATTTTAACGTCTGCACCGCACGCTTCGGTTTCTTTGCCCCTATATTCTGGGCACCAAGTGCAGAGACGGTGGACAACATGGACGAAGGTATCAAAAACAAAAAGCTCATGATTTTTTCCACGATTCCAACTGCTGCCGCATCATTCAATCCTTGCTGATTTGCAATAATGGTTATGATGATAAAAGAAATCTGAATCAATCCGTCTTGAAAAGCGTCTGCAAAAAATAAGATAATAAATACGGAAGTGAAAACACAACAATATTCTTAAACACACTTCCGGTGGTAAGATTTTTTTCCATCGCTATCTTCAATTTTAATTTTTCATTATATTATAAACTCTATATCCGTTGTAGAATCAACCTGTTACTATGTTTTTTTCAACATTTCTTTACAGTCCGTGAAAGGAATAGTAAAATTCTTTTGTAAGAAAATGGAGGATTTTATTATGAATATAGAAGCTGTCATCTTTGACATGGACGGTGTCATCACTGACACAGAAAAATACTATAACCGCACCTGGCCCGTTGCCTTTGCCGCCTTGGGCTACACGGATTTCACCAGAGAAGATGCCCTGGCACAGAGAAGTCTCAACCATGAGGACGCCCAGAAGCTCTGGGGCAGTCGCTACGGCAAAGACTTTTCCTTTGAAGAGGTTCACAAATATAACACCAAGTTGGTGTTAAAACTTATGGAAGAGGAAGGCATTCAGGCAAAACCGGGTATCAACGAACTGCTCTCCTTCCTTCGGGAAAACCACATCCGGGCCGCGGTAGCCACCGCCACAAAATTGGAGCGGGCTCTGCCCCGCCTTGCCACCGTTGGTCTGGAAAATGCATTTGATACGGTTATCAGTGCTTCCATGGTCAAGAAGGGAAAGCCCCATCCGGATGTTTACCTTCACGCCTGCAAAGAACTGGGAGTGGAGCCATCCCACTGTATCGCCTTAGAGGATTCACCAAACGGCATCCGCTCCGCCCATTCTGCCGGTTGCATCACCGTTATGGTTCCTGACCTTACTATGCCCACCCCTGAGGACGAGAAACTAATTTATGGATGGGCAAAGGATCTCTCTGCTGTCATCCCAATTATCCAGGAAATAGAATCAGCGCCGTTATAAAAACGGCGCTGTATTATATTTCCCTTTATAAATTTTCTACCTTATATGTGGTGTATCCTTCATAATAATAGCTGTGGTCGATGCCTTTCATATAGACATCTCGACTATTTATCTCGTCCGTCAGTGCCTCTTTCAAAAGGTGCTTAATTTCTACATCTTTAATAGGGCTGCGTTCCATTGCCAGCAGATAATCCTCTTTATCTACCTTACTCCAGTCAACCACTTTCCCCAGTTCTGTTTTCAAAATATGGTCCAACCAGATACGGGTACTGCGACCATTTCCCTCTCTAAAGGGATGGGCAATATTCATCTCCACATATTTTTCTATGATCTCATCAAACTCAGACTGTGGCATTTTATCGATATTTTCTAATGCCGCGTCCAAATACATCAGTGGTGCAAATCGAAAGTTTCCTTTTGCCATATTTACGTTCCGAATGGTACCTGCAAACTCATAAATATCTTCAAACAAGTATCTGTGGATTGTTTGTAGTGTAGAAAATTTTCCGGCAGGAAGAGAATCCAAAATGTGATTTTCAAATAATGCTATGGCTTTTCTCTTACTGATTCGTTCTTCTTCTCGTGCAAGGTCCGAAGGACTGGTAAGTCCCAATTTGTTTTCAATCATTGCATTCTCCTCGCCAACATTTTTTCTTTTATTTTCCTTCGTATGTAACTACGGAACCCACATCATACTTGGCTAATTTATCTCTGCCATGAAGTCCGGCAAGTTCCATCAAAAAGATAACCTTTACCACTTCACCGCCTAACTGTTCCACCAAATCTGCTGCCGCCTCAATGGTTCCTCCGGTGGCAATCAAATCATCTACCAAAACCACTTTCTGTCCGGGTTTGATAGAATCCTTATGCATCTCGATGGTTGCAGTGCCATATTCCAAATCATAGGTTTTGGATACGGTCTCACATGGAAGTTTTCCTGCCTTACGAACCGGTACAAAAGGTTTACCAAGGGCGTATGCAATAGGCACTCCAAAGATAAATCCTCTGGATTCTGCCCCTGCAATCACATCAAACTCCACACCATCTAAAAGTTTAATCATCTCATCGATGGCCAGCTTGAGTCCCTCTGCATCCTGCAAAATACTGGTAACGTCCCTGAAAATAATTCCCTTTTCCGGAAAATCCGGGATACTTCTGATATAGTCTTCTACTTTTTTCATTTTATGCTCCTCCTGACTATGCCTCCATAGCATTGCTTAGCTTATGATATTCATTATTTATCTCCTGAATGGTGGAAGTGTCTCCCGCCGCATTATCCGGGTGATAAATTTTAATCAGATCTTTATAACGTTTCTTTAGAGAAGCTCTGTTTTCCACACCAATGAAAAACATATCTCCCCGAACCACGTTTTCCTGCTCTTTGGATTTACTCTCGAATTCGTTGACTCTGTCGTAAAAGGCTTTCTGCTGTCTGAAACGCTCTTTGTCGGAAGCCAGCTTTTGTAACTCCTCCTCTAGGATGCGAAGTTTCATATCAAAGAGTTCTTTTTCCCTCTTCATCCGCTGCTCTTCCCACTGAACTCTACGGGTCAAGTCTTCTCTGTCCCGGTCAAGCTGTTTTCTCGCTTCCTCCAGCTCTTTCCGTTCCGACTCTAATGCCTGCTTGTTTCGTGCAATTTCCACGGTTTCGTTAAAACACCATTCGGAAAAAGCCTTCTGCCTATTGTCCTCAGTGATTTGTACCTGATCCATAGCACTCTCCTCATCAAGATATAGTAGCACCGGTGAAGTACTACATATTGTTAATCACTCCCAAAAAATACGAACATATTATACTACATTTTGGAACATAAGTCCAACATATTTCCCCTTTTTTTCGGTTTTTTATACCATATCTTGTGGTTGTTTCTTTCATGTGAGATTTGGGAAAGAAGCAAGGGCACACAGTTTCCCCCAACCGGTCCGCTTTGACGGGATACTCTCCTGATACAAAGGTGCCGCCCCTCGAATCAAATAAGCCTTTAGTTTTTCGCCGTAGAGAAAAGGGTCGTTTCCTTCCACAATTCCCCATTGCATCAAAAGGGCCGCCGTACCTGTCACAAAAGGCGCTGCCATAGATGTGCCGCTTCGCACCTGATACCCTCCCCCTACTCCGCAGGAAGTTACATCCACCCCCGGTGCCACCAAATCCGGTTTGATTCTATCTGTCTCCCAAGTAAAACCTCTCCCGGAAAAACTTGCATACTGATTTCTCCGACTGTCATATGCCCCTACCGAAATCAACTTATCCGTGGTGGAGGGTATGGTCAGCGTTGTCTCTTCCGAAGGATTTAAAAAACCGGTTTGTTGATTCAAGACGCCACCGGATGGCAACCACAGACTGTAGTCTCCCTCTTTTATCTGTTTTCCCTGTATGCGAATACGCCAGATTCCGCTATCCACATAGGACTCCTGGGGCAAAAATGCAAAATAGAACTCCTGATAAATAGAATAGGGGCTGGGCATTCCCAGATATAAATAAATCAGGGTATTCTGCCAACTTGTTTCTACCACATCCTGGGATTTTAACTGGCGATTGCTGTCCACCCTTAACACTTCCTGACCATTTGGAGCTATCAGTACAATGTCCATAGCATCCTGATAATTTTTCCACAGTTGCAAGTTGTAATTGGTCTCAAAGGTGCTTACCGTCCACTCCACTTCCACTCTCTGGTTGGTGGCAAGCCTTCCCTCCTGATGTATAGCAGTATTTCCCTCATTTCCGGTGCCGGTTACAATGCTCATCTTCCACTGATTCGCCAACTGGGAAAGATAACTTTCCAAAAGAGATTCCCCCGTATGAGAACCATAATTGTTTCCAAAACTGATGTTGATGGCAACAGGTTTTCCCTCGGCCTCTGCCTTGCCTTTGACGTATTCCACCCCTTCCATCAGTTGGGTGGTTTTGGGAAATCCATCCGGTCTTGCATTTCCCAGCTTCACCACAATCAAATCACTTTCAAACGCCACTCCCCGGTATCTGCCCTCAGAAGCCCTGCCATTCCCTGCGGCGATTCCTGTCACATGGGTTCCGTGACCCGACAAATCTCTGACCGGCACAATGTCATAGGCCAGTTCTCTCGTTTCCTGCTGTAATGCCAGATTGATTTGTTCTCTGGAATACTCTATTCCGTCATCTAACATCCAGGCAATCCGAGTACTCCCATCCTCATTTCTAAAATCCGGGTGAAAATAATCAATTCCGGAATCAATCACCGCCACATAAACTCCTTTTCCGGTCAGCATCCCGGTGGGGGACATTTTCTGTTGCACCGCAGGAATACAGGAGGCCCTGACTTCTTCAGATACCGCCTGGTAAAGACGTTTGGGCTGTTCCATATAAATCACTTCCGGTGCCTGAGAAATGGGTATCAGCAAATCCTGTGGCACCAGTCCAATAACAAACCCGCCACTGAGCAAATAAAAAAACGCCTCAGGAAATTTATCCTGAAGCGTCTCAATCGGGCCTGTAATCCGAAGTATTACCTCCCATGTATTCTCTGTATAGGAAAACCCTGTAGACAAATCCTGCGATTTTTGACGGGTTTCCCAAGGCAACTGTATGGCCAATCCCAAGGATGCCTCCAGTTTGTCGTCTTCCATATTACATCTGATGGCGAACAATCAAATATTCATCATTCGACTGATAATAGGGACACTCACTAAACGTTCCCGTGAGAAATTTCACCATATCATCCTCATCCAGATTCATATCACAGACATAACATTCATCTTCATCATCATAGACAAAGTTATTACACATTTCACAATTTGATACTTCCGCCATACTTCTCTCCTACTTTTTCTCAATTATATGTATCCCTTTTTTCTTGTATGACTAAATGAGATTTTGTATTCCCTTGCAGACACGCTTTCGCTTGGGACGAAACGTAGTGGTACTAAATTCGCATAAATGCTCATTAAGTACCGACGTTTCTTTACAGTCTGCCAAGGAATAGCAAAACTCACTCAGTCATACAAGAATAAACTTCACCTCTAGCATTCTCCCTCGTCACACAAGACTAGAAATTTTATCCATAGAAAAGACCTAGGAAAGGAATAACGCCTTCACGGTGACTCGGAGAATTCCACCCACGATGCAAGCAAGTAAAATAGCTCCCAGCATAACCGCATATTGATACTGGGTGTGTTCCTTACCCCACTTGGAGTTTTGTATTACCAGATACAATGCCAATCCTGCAAAGATGGCAACGACATTTATAATCAGATTTAACCAATCCATCTCTTTATCCTCTCTAACTGATAATTGAGCCTAAAAGTCCGTAAGACAAAATACTCATAATCACTGTAGCAATGGCAATACCTAACAATTCAGCCAAAACCGCTTTCTTGGTATCCATCTCTAAAAGTGCGGCAATCAAAGATCCCATCCATGCACCTGTTCCGGGAATCGGTATTCCCACAAACAAAACCAATCCCATAAATTCGTATTGGGTCACCTTGCCACTTTTTGACATTGCCCTGTTTTCCAGTTTTTCAATCAATCCACGAAAAATCTTAAATCTCTTCATCCAAGAAAAAATCTTTTTTATAAATATTAAAATAAAGGGAATTGGAATTAAATTCCCAATAATGCAAAGGGGAATGGCCTTGATAATCGGCACCTTCAAAAGGGATGCTGCCAAAAGTCCGCCTCGCAACTCCAAAATCGGAAACATGGAAATAATAAAGATTACCACTTCCTCCGATACATACTGTCCCAAAGTGGACGAAAACAACTGTACTAATGACTCCATTCTATTCTCCTCTCAAACTTTTTACTTATGGTTTCATTTCATCTGTATGACGAATGATTTCGTCCAATACCCCAATCAACGATTTCATCTCTTCATCTGTACCAATGGTAATTCTCAGGTAATTGTCAATGCGTGGCTTTGCAAAATAACGCACATAGATATTTTTCTTTTTTAACTCTTCAAAAATGTACTTTGCCGGTACTTTTTTATGACTGGCAAAAATAAAATTAGACTTTGAATCCGGTGCAGTGAAACCAAGATTTTTTAGCTGTTCCATAGTCCAGCTTCTGGTTTTTACTATCTTTTTCACCTGAGTTTCAAAATAGTCTACATCCTCAATGGATGCCTTGCCTAGTAAGATAGTAAGTCTGTCCATAGTATAAGAGTTAAATGAATACTTACAATCATTTAAATAGGAAATCAGTTTTGGATTTCCCATAGCAAAACCAATTCTGCTTCCTGCCAGAGAGCGGGATTTTGAAAAGGTTTGTACCACCAGCAGATTGTCGTACTTATCAATAAGAGGAAGTACGCTCTTTGCCCCAAAATCCACATAGGCTTCATCAATAATAACCACAGCGTCCGGATTGGAACGAATGATTTCCTCCAATGCTCCTTCCGGTTCTTCCACTCCTGTAGGGGCATTTGGGTTCGGTATTACAATTCCACCATTTTTCTTTTTATAATCAGATACATCAATGCCAAACGTAGAATTTAAAGCCTGGGTCTCATATGGAATCCGAAGAAGTTCTGCCCACACATCATAAAAAGAATAGGTGATGTCCGGAAACAATATGGGCTGGCTACTGCCAAAAAATGTCATAAAGCACATTGCCAACACATCATCAGAACCAACTCCCACAAACACCTGGTTTTCCTGAAGTCCTTTTACCTTAGCGATGGCAGATACCAAACCCTTAATCTCCGGGTCTGGATATAAACGCAACTGATCTGTATCAAACTCCTTTAAAACCTGTGCCACTCCCGGTGCCGGCGGATATGGATTTTCATTGGTATTCAACTTTATCACATTTTTTTGTTTGGGTTGTTCTCCCGGCACATAGGGCTCCACCCTTCTCACATTATCTTCCCAGCTTGCCATAACGTTCCTTCCTATTCTGTTATAAACCTAAGTCCTTGATTGCTTTTTTCAAAACATCATAATTGCTTACAAAGCTCTTGCCCTGATCACTCAATGCATCATAAGCCTTGCTTGCCTCCTGTACAGCACCACTGCTGTCCGGTGTAATCGGCTGTGGCAAATCGGAAATCATCTTTGTCACACTCTTTGCCATTTCTTTATCTTTTGCCTTCTGTTCTTCGGCTGCCTGCTTGTTGGCCTGATCCAGTAAGCCGGCATAGGTTGCCTCCGCATCTACAAGTACCTGATAGTTGTCCACGCAGGTTTTTCCTGACTCTGTCAAAGCATCATAAGCTCCTCTTGCAGCTCCGATGGTGGCACCACTGTTCAAAGACACAGCACCAATGGAATTAATGATGTTCTTGCAATCTTCGGCTGCCTGCTTGCTCAAACTATCCACTGTCTCAGTCCCCGGCAAATCATACATCAACACCGGAAATCCGGCAGACACATTTGCAAAAATCTGACCCGCCGCAGAAAGAGGCAGATTTACACATCCGTGGGAACCATATCCCTCTTTATAACGAGCTCCTCCAAAGGATTTCTGCCAAACAGCATCATGCAATCCGATATCTCCGTTAAAAGGCATCCAATAGGCCACCGGTGTTGCATATCCCGGTCCCCTCAATGTAGCATTTTTCTCACAATAGGTAATGCGGTACGCCCCGGTAGGCGTGTCATGCTCTCCGTCGTTTTTACCGGAAACCATAGGAGTATCCACCACAACAGAACCATTCATCACCAGATAAACATGTTGGGCTGTCTTATTGATTTCCACATAACTATTGCCGTAATCATTGCCATCTCTGCTGGCTGCCTTATACTGATATTCAAAATCACGCTCCACCTTGTCTCCGGAAGCGATGTCTTTTTTCAATTGCGCAACCTCATTTTCTCTGCTAATGCGCCATCCGTAATTTCCTCCCGGCACAGTTACAGTGACACCATACTGGGTTGCCAAAGTTTTCGGTTGTCCGTATGTATCATATTTTTTTGCCATAGAAGCCACAAAGTCTGCCATAGCCTCCTCATCAAAGGCCGGCTTCATCTTGTCATTTCCGGACAGCCAGGAGCCGATGGTATCCTTTGGAATTTCCTCCTTTGTGCTTCCCACCGTATAGGTAATCTGGGTATCCAAATATTTATTCAACTGCTTTTGAAGTTTTTTCACTTCTTTGCTGTCTGCTTTGTACTTCGGCTGGATGTAACAGGCATCTTCCTTTAAATTTAACTCTTTCTTAAGAGAAAGTGCTGCCTGCTCAATCTTTCTTGAAAACTGCTTTTGATCCAACTCAGTTCCATAAACTTCATCCACAATTTCAAATTTTCCGTCGTTATATTTTACATTGGCATTCTGGGTCTTCACAGGATTCTTTTCATTTACACACTCTAACCCTGCCACCTTTTTCTCAATGGTATCTAAATCACAGCGCACCAGCTTGTCATCCTGATAATCCTTGCCCTTTATCAGATAATGAACCCAAAGGAAACCATTCTGGCTGTCCAACAGTTTTTGGATTTCATCCTCCTGAATGTTGATAACCATTCCTAAATCGTCTTTGGTAAGGACTTCCTTCTTTCCTCCGTCTTCCACCAAGGTCAACTGATATCCTGATACAGCGTCTTCCATTCGTCCCAGCACAGCAGATACAGATGCCCCGGAACTTGAAACTCCGTTGACGGTACTTCTGAAATAAAAATGACTGTTAAAGTAAAAAGAAAATCCCACAAACAGAACCAAAAGTGCCACCACTACGCTTCCGCCTATGATTCCAATTTTTTTCACTTCAACTTTGTCTTCTGACATAATATTCTCGTCTTTTTTCTGAAATAGTTTTCCCATTATTTTTCTCTCTCCAGTTCCTCAATCTTTTCCATCCACACTGCCCCGCTGGCATCCGATGGCATACGCAAATCTCCTCTCGGAGACAAGCTCACGGTTCCCACCTTTGGTCCATCCGGCAGACAGGAACGCTTAAACTGTTGCGTAAAAAATCTTCTATAAAATGTCTTTAACCATTTTAAAATGGTAGCTTTGTCATATTGATTTGCAAAGGCTATCTCCGCCAGGCGATAAATCTTCTTAGGCGTAAATCCAAAACGCATCAAATAATATAAGAAAAAGTCATGGAGTTCGTAAGGCCCTACCAACTCTTCCGTCTTCTGGGAAATTTTTCCATCCTCCGGTGGCAAAAGTTCCGGTGAAACCGGTGTGTCTAAAACATCAAAAAGAACCTTGGACAGCTGCTCTCCGCAACAATGGGTGGCATAATACCGAACCAGATGTCGCACCAAAGTCTTTGGAACAGAAGCATTCACCCCATACATAGACATATGATCCCCATTGTAAGTTGCCCAGCCCAATGCCAGCTCTGACATATCGCCGGTTCCAATCACCATACCGTTTTCTTTGTTGGCAATGTCCATCAGTATCTGGGTCCGCTCTCTGGCCTGACAGTTCTCGTAAGTCACATCGTGCACTTTTTCATCGTGACCAATATCCGAAAAATGCTGTAGCACTGCATCCTTTATGGAAACCTCCCGGAAAGTTACCCCCAGTTCCTCAATCATGGAAACCGCGTTTTGATATGTCCGGTCTGTGGTTCCAAATCCCGGCATCGTCACTGCCACAATTCCCTTTTTTTCCAAATCAAGCATCTCGAAAGCCCGCACCGTCACCAAAAGTGCCAAGGTGGAATCCAATCCTCCGGAAATCCCCACCACAGCAGTCTTGCAACCGGTATGTGCCAGACGCTTACGCAGTCCCATAGATTGTATGTCCAAAATCTCCTCACATCGTTTTTGCAGAGAGCTTTCATCAGACGGTACAAAAGGCGCCGGGTCAATGTATCTGGTCAGTTTTGTATCCGACATAGCAAGAGAAAAATCCAAAGTCAGATAACTTTCATCCCACTTTTCCTGATAAGTAGACATAGTCCGTCTTCTTGACTCCAACCGCTTTACATCCAGTTCCGACATAATGCATCCTGTGGAAAACAGAACACTCTCCTCCAACAGAGAACCTGCCTCTGCAATCAGATTATGTCCGCTGTAAACCACATCCTGGGTGGATTCATCCGCCCCTGCGCTGGCATAAATATAACCACAATACAATCTGGCAGATTGACCTAACACCAAATCCCTGCGGTACTGATTTTTTCCGGTCACCTCATCACTGGCAGATAAATTTACGATGATATTTGCACCGGCAAGACAGTGTGCAATACTTGGAGGATTGGGAACCCAAAGGTCCTCACAAATCTCCACTCCAATGGTAACCTCCGGCATTTCTGCCGCTGAAAACAAAAGTTTTGTCCCCATGGGAACTTCCTGGTGCCCATCCAGTTTTACCGCCATAGGCTGTTCCCAACCGGGAGTGAACTGTCTGGACTCATAAAACTCTGCATACATAGGCAAATTGGTTTTCGGAACCAATCCCAAAACCTGTCCCCGATTGATTGCCGCTGCCACGTTATAAATTTTTCCCTTTACACTAAATGGCAAGCCCACAAAGAAGATGGCATCCAAGTCCTTTGATGCCTCTGCCAATTCCAAAAGACCGGATTTTGCCCGTTGTAGCAATCCATCCTGGTAAAACAAATCTCCACAGGTATAGCCGGTGATGCACAGCTCAGGAAAAATCACAATCTTAGCTCCTAAAGCCACCGTCTCCTGCATATGTTTTTTTATTTCTCTCACATTGGCGGTTACATCTGCCACCGAAACCTTCGGTGTCACTGCTGCCACCTTGATAAATCCATCTCTCATAACTCTCTCCTAAAGCCTTACTTTCGACGAATCTCCTTTAACTCATCCACCGTATAGGTATAAGCCTTATTACAGAACTGACACTTTACCTCGATAGGCTTGCCCTCTGCCATAATTTCCTTCATATCTTCTTCCCCAAGGCTTCGCAGACTTCTCTCCACCCGCTCTGAGGAACAATCACATAAAAATCTGGTAGGAATGGTCTCATGCACCGTCACCTCAAAACCATTCAGTACTGTCTCCAAAATCTGTTCCGGTGTCTTTCCATCAGAAAGCATCGTGGTAACAGAAGGTAAATTCTTGATGTTCTCTTCCAGCTTTTCGATGATTTCATCTGAAGTAAAGGGCATCAGCTGAATAATAAATCCTCCCGCCTGGGCTACTGTATTATCCTTGTTCATTAAAACCCCAAGGCCTACAGAAGAAGGCACCTGCTCACTGGTTGCAAAGTAATAGGTCAAATCCTCTGCGATTTCTCCGGTCTGAAGAGGCACAGTTCCCACGTAGGGCTCCTTTAATCCCATATCCTTAATCACTCGCATAATTCCCAGATCAATGGCCCCACCTACATCCAATTTTCCGTCTTTGTTAGGAGGAAGCATTACATCTGCTACATTTGGAAATCCCTTTACATTGCCCTTGGAATCCGCTGTTACCGTAATCCCCTTCATAGGACCATTTCCCTGAATCTGAAGGGTCAGCATGTCATCCTCTCCCTTCATCATCACACCCATCATTGCCCCTGCAGAAAGCATTCTGCCCAGGGCCGCTGTGACTACCGGACTGGTGTTGTGTCGGTTTTTTCCTTCCTCCACCATATCCCTTGATGTAATGGCAAATGCACGTATGGCGTCATCTGCCGCCGTTGCTCTCACAATATAATCTGACATTTATTTATCTCCTTTTCCCTGTTCCTGACAAATAACATACATCCGCTCTGTGATATCTGTCACTTCCTTCATTGTATCTGCATCTAAAATCTTTTTTAGCTTCATTCCCCCTGCCTCTACGGCTTTTCTAACCTCTTCTGTGGTATAGGCTTTTTGAAAATGTTCTTCTTTAAAACGATGATAGGTATCATCGTCCTCATCTTTTATATATAGGGTCAAATCATAGGCATTGATTCCTGTAGTTTCATCAAACTCATTTTCCCAGATAAAGCTCCCCTGTTCCCTGTTTTCTGCGAAAACATTATCTCCCAGAAGTTCAGAATACTTATACAGGGTATTCATATCAAAAATGAAAATCCCGCCCGGGTCCAGATAATTGTTTACCAGACGAATCACCTGGATCAAATCCTCCAAGGAGGTGATGTAATTCATGGAATCACACACACTTACAACCGCTGCCACAGTCCCATATAATTCAAACTCTCTCATATCCTGACAGAGGTACAAAATATTTTCCGGTCCCTTTTCCAGTGCTATACCCAACATATCATAGGAATTGTCGATACCAATCATATCGAAGCCTGCCCTTTGCAGCCTCCGGGTCATTTTTCCGGTACCGCATCCCAGCTCTGTCACAATCCCATTCGTTATCTCATATTCTTTTAGCAAGTCCAGAATATGGGCGCACCATTCGTCATAAGGTACATTGTCCATATACAAATCATATACTTCTGCAAAGGTTTCGTAAGACGCCATAATTTCCCCTCAAATCCCAGTCTTTCCTTATGATATACTACCACATTTAATGTCAAATGCAAACTTGATTATTTCCCCTCCAACACTTATACTAAAATCATTCCAAAAGCGAGATTTTCTTTATTATAGGAGAACTTATGACCGAACAATTTGACCACTATATCAGTAAGAGTATTCGCAACTATTACAAAAACAGAATACTCTTTCCTATCATATATATTGCGTTGCTGATTGTTATCGCCATCGTCTACCCGGTGAGTTCCTTAGTTTTACCCAAACACGTAGACAGCGATTGCAATCTTTCCGAACAATACGGGGCCAAAAATCGATATGTCCAAATCAGTCTGGACAATCTCTACTTCACCGGCTACACCAAAAAATGGCTGGACCAAACCAGCGGCTACTACTACTACACCATCATCGGTGAGGAATGCGTGGTGGTTCTTCTGGCACCGGAAACCTGTCAGCAGGGGCTTCCCACCATCGAACATCTTTCTGTCCGGGCCAAGATTTTATACCGCTCCTATTCGGTGGATAAATTATATGAAAATCTCGCCAAGGATTTATCCTGGTCAGAGTCCGGTATCAAATCCACCATCTCACCTTATATGTTGTCCCAGCCGGATGCCATCGACTACCGAAGTGTATTCTTCATAGCAGTTTACTTTTTCACAGGATTTTATGCCCTGTGCAGTATTGTCATTTATCTGATTTACATTTTATTTCCGGTATTATCTGCCCCATGCCAGCGGCTCCGTTATTACGGAAAACCAAAGGATATTTTGGCTCAGGCAGAAGAGGAACTGGCAACCTTGCCTCAGTTGGCCACAGAGGATATGTTCATCACCGAACATTTCTTCATCGAAACTTCAAACTTTGGTGTGGCTATCGTTCCTATCAGCGAGATTTTGTGGATATACAAATACTCCACCTTGCATAAATTTTTATGGCATCACTTCAGCATCTCCTATACCCTGCACATTACTGCAAAAAAGAGACGCTACATTCACTGCCCGAAAAACATCAAATCTGACATCGACGGAATTATGGACTATCTGGCAGAAGCCAACCACAACATTTTGGTTGGATTCAGCGAAGAAAACCGCTTGAAAGTTGAGGAAATCCAAGGAGATATGGAGTTCCTGAAAAAATTCTGGAAATTCTTGAGTAAGAAGGTATAGGTTGCACATTAGGGACGGATACCAATGGCCTGCAGGTCTGGCACCAATGGCTCTAAGGTCTGTCCCTAGTGGACCACTTCATTTGTTTATAAGCAGGCTTTCCGGCTGGGCTTTATCGCTCGGGACCGGGGGTCTGCTTTTTATTATGTCGAAATCTTTACGTATCTCTAGAATGCAGATTTTGTTTTCTTTTATTAAAACTGTCTTTTCAAGGTTCGACAATCGCCAGGATGATGTTCGCCTGTGGCTGATATGATTGCAGAGCAAGTTAGAGATTCTTAGAGCTTGGTAATTATCAGGTACGAGGGTACAAGGATGTACCTGAGAGGCATAACCGCACCCGGATGGTGCGTTTATGCCGGTACCATAAATTTATATATGTAAAGTGTCAAGCTCTTAGAATCTCTTATGAAGCGGGTGCCTAAATATCTGTCACAGACGTACACATCCTTAGCGAAAAGTCGAAGCCGTGAAAGAGACAGTTTCCTGCAAACAAAATCTGCATTTTAGAGATACTGTAAATTTTCTCTAAATAATAAAAAGCAGACCCCCGGTCCCGAGCGATAAAGCCCAGCCGGAAAGCCTGCTTATAAACAAATGAAGTGGTCCACTAGGGACAGACCTTAGAGCCATTGGTGCCAGACCTGCGGGCCATTGGTATCCGTCCCTAATGTTACATCTTAGACTTCATCCAGTTGTACATATCTGCGTATACTGTCTCGCGGTCTAACTCATTTAAGATTTCGTGACGGTCGTTGTCATACAACTTAATGGACAAATCCTCCATACCAGCTGATTTGAATTTGTCGTACGCCTGCTGCACACCTTTGCCGCAGTTACCAACCGGATCATCTGCTCCTGATGCAAATAAAATTGGAAGACTCTTTTTCATCTTGGCAATGTTGTCCATATTGTTGTCATACTTGGTAGACTCAACCAATCCGCGATATGCACCTAATGAGAAGGTAAAGGTACATTTTGGATCACTGTAATACTTCTTAACAATCTCCACATCCTTGGTCAACCAACTGTTGTCAGGTGTAGCTCCTGTACAATCGAACTTTTTGTAAGGTGCTCCGTAAGTCATATCTCTTACCAAAGTGCTGCGATATTTATCAGAGCGGAAAAGTGAAATCAAATTAATCAGTGTCAAGCCTGCATTGATGGTCATCGGTGCTTCTGTACCGGTACCCATAATAATAGCTCCGTCCAAGTCCTCCATCTCTGTGGCTTTTTCACAGAGACACTTACGGGTCATATAAGATCCCATACTATGTCCTAAAATAAAATATGGCAATTCCGGATAATCCTTTTTCACCATAGTATAGTGAGTGTAAATATCCTCTACCATCACATCAGAAGGATGCTTTACATGTACAATTCCCCACTCCTCAGGACCGGAAACAGAATCACCATGTGCAATGTGATCGTGACCAACCACAATAAATCCCTTGCTGTTTAGGAACTCTGCAAATGCTGTATATCGCTCAATGTACTCCACCATACCGTGTACAATCTGAAGTACGGCCACCGGAGCCTGTTCCGGCATCCATCTCACACAGTGAATCCTCGAAACACCATCTGCCGATTTAAAATGATACTCTTGTTTTGTTGACATTTTTATACCCCCTATAAATCCTCTTTCGAATTTTCTTTATCTAATAACATCCCTTTCATTTTCCGGATGATATTTTCCATTTTCTTTGTGCTGTCCTGCTGCTCCATATAACAGGTTCCGATGCTCTCCATTTCCAGCAAAATCTGCTCCTGTCGATTCTTGCTCTGCTCCATAGCGGACTGTAACTTATCCAACCGTTCTGCTTCTTCCGTCAAAGAATCTTCCAGCACCTGCGCATCCTCTGTGGACTTTTGGTTTTCCCCTTCCGTCCCGGCGGCAATCCGCCCCAAAGATACGTTGTTGTCCTTTAACAAAGAGATAAACTGATGCATCTGCTTGTCCATCTCCTGACAGGACTCTTTCATCTGGCTGACCTCCTTTAAGGTCTCTTCCATTTTATCGGCAAAATCACCAGATAAAGTACGAATGTCCTCTGCAGCTTTTATGTACTGTTTGCCCTCATCGCCCATTCGTCCTGCTTCGATTGCAGAACGCAACGCTAAGTTGCTCATAGTCCACAAGAAACTTTGCATTCCTTCAAACTGAGACTGCAAATTCTCCAAGCTCTTATTTTGCTCCGAAGATAATTCAAAAATCGTCTTGGACAATCCCGTATAATGCTTGCTCTGTTCCTGTAGATTAATTAATTCTTCCTGCTGCTTTTGAAGAAATGCCTGCCTGTCCCGATACTGACTGGTGTTTAACTGAGCCTGTCGGCAAATCTGCTGCATCTGCTCTATGGCATCTTCATAAATCTCCCCGGCTTCTTCCTGAATTTCTCTGGTATCCCTCGCACAATCAACCACCTTCGTCAGTCCCCGATCCATCCTGGAAGCGCTCATTCCCAGCTGATCTATTTCAACCTGAGCCTCGGCTACTCCCTGTCGAACTTCATCAATGGTTTTTTCATAAATAAGTGACTGTGCTTTTATCTGACTCGCCTGCTCCAGCTGCTGCTTCACCTCTTTGCTATGAAACATGTCAGCACATCCCTCCATTCTACCAATACACATTCCATTTTGGGAATCATCCCCACCTATGCAAGTGTATACCAAGTATTTTACATTTTTTTGTAGAAATATGCAATCATTGTTGAAAAAAATGAGGGTTACTTTATCTGGGACTCCATATCCGTTATCACAATCTGCACCGTGTCCTTATAGCCATAAGAATTGACTTGAGGATAGTACAAAATCCGATAGGTCCCCGACTGCCGAATTACATCCTGCTTGTCCCCAAAATACAAGGCTTCCACCTGACATCCATCTTCTCCCACCGCAGTGACTTTCGTGTACTGTCCCTGCTTTCCTATGGGTTTTGCATCACGAAACTCCACTCCCCTCTGGGCAAAAACAGGCTTTGGATTTCCATTGCCGAATGGCTCCAATTTTTCCAGTTGTGCAACAAATTCCGGTGTCAGATAATAAAAAGGAAGCGCCACATCAATATGTACTACAGAAGCAATATCCTCTATAGTCACTTTTGTATTTTCATTTATCTGTCTTTTGAAGGCTTCCAGATTTTCCTTTGGCATAGAAAGCCCTGCTGCCATGGGATGTCCTCCAAATTTAGAAAACAAATCTCTGCATTTGTTCATCTCCTCGTACATGGAGAAGCCCTCCACAGAGCGTCCGGAACCTTTGAGTTGTCCATCCTCTCCATCTGTCAAAACAAAAACAGGTTTTTCATATGTTTCCCGAAGACGACCTGCAATAATCCCTGCCACACTCTCATGGGTGTCCTTCAGATAAACCACCTGTACCAGATTTTCTTGGTTGTGTTCTGTTTCAACCATTTGTACTGCCTGCTGAATTCCCGCCTCAGTCATTGCCTTTCGCTCTTCATTCAGAGTTTTCAACTCTTCTGCCAAAACAGTAGCCTCTTGGGGAGATTTTGCTTCCAGAAGCTGCAATGACTTCACCGCCGAATCCAACCTTCCGCTGGCATTGATGCAAGGTCCCAACACAAAACCGATATGATAGGCTTGTATCGGTTTGTCTGTCAGTCCACATTTTTCTATCAACGTCTGCATACCAATATTTTTCGTCTGCCTCAGTTCCTTTAATCCCAATGCTACAATCGTTCGATTTTCTCCCCTCAGTTCCATCACATCTCCCACTGTAGCAAAAGCGGCGTTTTCTATAAATTCATAGGCTTCCTGCATTGGAATTTCCATGGCCTGATACAGTTGGATAATCACCTTCCATGCCACCACTGCCCCGCAGATATTTTTATTTGGATAGGCACAATTTTTCTGCTTAGGATTCACAATAGCATCTGCCGGTGGAAGAAGTTCTACTGTTTTTCCCTGCTTTTCAACAAAGGGTACCTCATGGTGGTCTGTGACAATCACCGTCATATTTGCATCCTTTGCCGCCTGAATGGCGTCTGCGGCAGCGATTCCGTTGTCACAGGTGATGATGAAATCCACTCCGTCTTCTACGCATTTTTCAATCATATGCACATTGATTCCGTAACCGTCTTCCACCCGGTGAGGGATCTGATATGTAACCTTTCCGCCACATCGAAGTATCCCCTGGTGCAATATGTAGGTAGATTGTATCCCATCAATGTCATAATCTCCTATGATGCAGATGTTTTTTCCTTCGCAGATTGCATCTTTCAGCAAGGACACAGCTCTCGCCATGTCCTTTAACTTTGCTCCGTCCCCCAACATCTGAAGATTGGGATACAGGTATTCCTGAATCTGTTCCGGATGGCAAATATCTCTGTTCACCATGATTTTGGCCAGCACCTGATCAACACCATATCTTTGACCAATGCCTGCAAAATCACCTTTTTTATTGTAAATCATCCACTTTGACATAGATTTATCTCTCCTCTATAACTCTGCAATTCCTGTGACGCCTACGTAAATCTGGGAAATTTTATACCATGTTCTATAATCTACCGTGCCGGTGACCGGTAACCCGAAAATGGACTGGAACCGCTCCACGGAATTTTGCGTCAGCGGACCATAGATTCCGTCCACATTCAACTTAGGAATAGCAGGAAAATCATTGGCAATTCCATTTAACTGCTCCTGCAACTGCC
>JALELK010000041.1 GCA_022768745.1 Lachnospiraceae bacterium | reverse complement strand
ACTGGTTTACAATTTCATTTACATAGTTGGCATCCTTGCTATACTGCATTCCTGCATCAACAAAGCTGTCATAATCAGGAAGAATTGTTTCCTGAATATATGAGACCAGCTCATTCGCATGGTTTGTAAGCTGCTGTACAGACTCTATAATCAAGTTGTTTATATCCTGAATATGAGTAGCTGTATCCCGACTGGAATCTGAAAGCTGACTGATTTCCGATGCTACGACAGCAAATCCACGTCCTGCCTCACCAGCCCTTGCCGCCTCAATGGAAGCATTTAATGCCAACAGGTTGGTCTGATCAGAAATGCTAAGGATTGTTCCGATAATCACTTCAACCTCTTTGATACGGTTATTTAATTCCTCTGTAGTCTGTCTGGTCTGACGGTTTACCTCAGCAGTACCATTTGCCTGCTCACGCAAATCCTCAATCAGATGAGCGCCATCTTTTACAGTGGCGGAAGAAACCTCAATGGCCTCTCTCATATTATTGGTCTCTGTGCCGGCCTTTTCCAAATTGGTCTGAATATCACTGGTCATCATGGTCTGACGCTCAATAGCCTCAGCCGTAGATTTCACACCAAAAGCAATCTCCTTTACAGAATCATTGCTGGTCTGTACGCTCTCTGTCAAAAGCTCTGCCTTGTCCTTTGCTGACTCGAATTTAGTCACCAGTTCATCAGACATCTGCATAATATTCTCTGCAACAGTCTGCTGCTCCTTGGCACGGCGCTGTACCTCATCCTTGTCCTCAGTGTGATGCTGCTGCATCATCTTGACAATGATGTAAGCAATGATAGTAGCAGAAATGGCAAATACCAACTGTACCACACAGGTTGCCATAGTTGTCTGATCATCATAAACAACCAGATACTGTACCAACTTGATGGCATTGACAATACTGAATGCCACACCACCAACCATCACCCACTTGGGATGCATGTACACCATCATAGTATACAAGATTGGGAACATAAATGCATACATATCCACACGGATAACTGTGAGATTGTATACTGCATATACCGCAATCAAAGTGATAATACATATTGTTTCAAAAGCCTCCCCTGACTGATCCTTGTTAAACATCACAATCAAGGTCGCCAACGCTGCCACGCACACTACTGTCCTAACGACAGCCATCAGCATATTTGTTCCCGCCTGGCTAAAACTCAGAACTGCCAAAATCGTCTCAATGGATGTCACCAGAACCGCCACAATAAACGCCATTCTGTTTTTTTCAACCATTTGTTTTTTCATTAACTCCATAAGAAACCTCCCTGATAAGCTCTCTACCTTTGATTATAACACTTTCCTATGCAATATCAATTTATTCGACAATATTTTCTTCCCATTTTTTAAGATTTGTTTCCTAACATTACGTCATAAACATCATTCACGAAAATGCGGAGAAAATTACAGCATCTTTGCTCTCAATTCGTCCCCTGACATAGGGCTTAAATAAGCCGGTGCAATGTCAAATACCGTCTTACATCCGCTGACGCCTTCTTCTGACAGACGATTGATAGCTCTGGCAAAAGACAAAATAACAGAAGATGTAAATTCCGGGTTGGAATCCAGTTTCAGACTGTATTCAATCACATGCTTGTGCTCCTTATTTAATCCGGTAACACCTGTTCTGAACACAAATCCTCCGTGGGGAATCCCTGCGTGATTTGCGTCAAACTCCTCCTGGGAGATAAAGTGTACTGTGGTGTCATAATCTGCAAAATAATTTGGCATTGTCTTGATGGTCTCTTCGATTTTTGCCAAGTCTGCTCCCTCTTCCGGCACAATAAAACACTCACGGGTGTGTTTCTGGCGGGTGGTAAGCTGTGGATTTTCTCCCTTTCTCACAGCCTCTAAGGCTTCCTCTACAGGAATGGTGTACTGTTTTCCATTCTTAACGCCCTCTACCCGGCGAATGGCATCAGAATGTCCCTGGCTGACACCCTTGCCCCAGAAAGTATAATCCTGTCCTTCCGGAAGCACAGAGGCTCCGTATAATCTCATAAGAGAAAACATTCCCGGATCCCATCCGCAGGAAATCAATGCCACGTGACCATTTTCCTTTGCCACCCGGTCCACATTTGCAAAATGCTCCGGAATTCTGGCATGGGTATCAAAACTGTCAATCACATTAAAATACTTTGCGTACTCCGGGGTCTGCTCCGGCAAATCTGTAGCGGAACCGCCACAAAGAACCAACACGTCAATCTTGTCCTGTAACTTTTCAATGTCCTCTACGGAATAAACCTCCACTCCCTCTGTAGCCGGAGTAATGGACTTTGGATCTCGTCTTGTGATAATGCAGGAAAGCTCCATATCATCATTCTGTCTGATAGCGCTCTCAACACCCTTTCCTAAGTTTCCGTAACCTAAAATACCTACTTTCATTTCTGCCTCCTATATTTGTTTTCACCTTATTTTTTTATTTTTCTTTTCTATGTACAGGCGTTCATCTGCCTTGACAAATAAATCCTGCCATTTGACATCATTATTTGTACACTTTGCCACGCCAAAACTAACACCCAGACGATAAGGCTGTTCGCCCCTGTCCAATTCTGTATGAATTTTATTGCAGAGTTCTTCCACACCTTGCTCCTCAGTGTCTTCATATAAAATGATAAACTCATCTCCACCATACCTGGAAATAAAACTGTTTGTTTCTACACAGGCACGTTTAATACACTCTGCCACATACCGGATGGCATAGTCCCCCTCCGCATGTCCATATATGTAAGTACAGGCGGTGACCAACCAGTAATATAGAGTGCACATCACCCAATTTGTCACCTTTGCTCCGGCAAATGCCCTCCCATCCACATACTTCCATAAAACTAATCTCTTTCTATAATTATTCATTATAATGTCGAATTTTGTAATAAAATGTGATTTATGTTCATTTTATCACAGTACACTCCTTCGTGCCAAGTCTCTCAATAGCATTTTTTGCAGGGTGAATAACCTTTTTCCTCTGCTTCCTGTTTTGAGACCTGAACGGGATTTTTCATTCCGCTACAACTACTCTTGCTGTGGTATTTTTTGCCCCCGTTTGTGGGAATCCAGACCTGGTCCTGTGCCGCCGGCGTGCTTTCCTCTGTAGTTGACGTAACGTTTTCGGAGGTAAGGACTTCCGTTTGCGATGTACTCTCACTAGTGAGTGGTTCGGCATCCGGTGAAACAGAGCTTTCTCCGGTTGCATAATTAATCACAATCCCCGGCTGAATATTATAACAATAGACGCAAAACTGAATTCCCTTTCCGTCATCCTCCACAGACTTGGCCTCCATTAAAACCCCGGAGGCCACCAGATTGTCTCCCTCAAAAATCGGAGTCACCCGGTAAAGCACATAATTGTCTGTTCTCTTTACATAGTCTGCCACCTTTTCCTCAAAGGGTAGCATTCCTTCCACATTCATATATCTGGTTCCGGTAATCAGGTTCTTTTCGTTGGCATTTTCTCCAGCCAGACAATAGGCAATTAAATGACAACGATTATATAAATATCTGTCCTTTATATAGTCCGGATATTTTACCGTATGCCAGCCGGATGGTCTCACCTGACCTATGGCTCCTCTCTCCTCCTTTGGCATGATATCCTTACAAATATTGGCATAGGCCACACCACATCTTCCTAAATCATCCAAATCACTGTAGGTTTCAAACGCCTCTGTGGTCATATCCTCTTCTGAAAAATACGGTATATTGTCATTGACTTCGGCGTAGGATTTACTACTGGACAAATCGATATCCGCCGGGTCAAATGTAGCAGATTCCGTTTTTTTATTTTCTGCCTTTGTATTATGGGAAGTATCTGACTTGCAGGATACACTACTTTGAGCTACTTCCTGCCCGGCATCCCCACCTGTACCATCTCCGGAGGTAGAGCCACAGCCCGCTAAAAGTACCACTGCCATAATTATAGCAATAAGACCAGTTGTCTTAAATTTCCTATAAAAATCTTTCATTGTCTGTCCTCTTTTATCATCGTTTCCCATAGTAGTACCGCAACGGTAGCTCCAGCCCATGGCTTTCTAACAGTTCTTTGTCACTTAAAATCTGCTCTGTGGGACCATCTGCCACAATGTTTCCCTGCCACATTAAAACGGTACGCTCACAGGTATCCAGAATAAAATCCAAATCGTGGGATGCAATCAGTTTCATTGGCTCCATCTCATTTAGCAGATGAATAAGGTGCCTGCGGTTTCTGGGATCCAATGCCACGGAAGGTTCATCCATCAGCACAATATCCGGCTCCAAGGCTAAAATCGTAGCAATGGATGCCAGCTTCTTTTCGCCACCGGAAAGCTTGTAAATATGTTTATCCCGTAAATCCTCAATGTGTACCAGGCGAAGAGCCTCCTGGACTCTGTGCTCCACCTCATCTTCACTTAATCCATAGTTTCGTGGTCCGAATGCCACATCCTCCTCCACGGTAGTCATAAAAAGCTGATTATCCGAATCCTGAAAAACGTAGCCGATATGCTCACGGATATGATTGAGATTTTCTTTGTTCATAGGATGATTGGCAACCGATAAAGTTCCTGTATAATCCAAATTCAGTCCCACCAGTAATTTCAAAAAGGTGGACTTTCCCACTCCGTTGGCACCGATAAGTCCAATACTTTCTCCGTGCTTCGCATCCATGGAAAGATTCTTTAATACCGGAATATTTTTTTCATAGGCATAGGACAAATCCTTGATATGCAAAACTTCTTTTTCTGTTCCTGTCTTCATATAAATTTACCACCTTAAAAAAATCTCTTTATCACCACAAAAGCAACCAGCCACACCAATAATAACATCCAGTCCCGAGAGCGCATTTTTCTCTTTTTCCCATAGGAAAATTCACCCCGATAGCCTCTTAGGGTCATACTCTCGTACACCACCTGAGCCCGTTCCATACTGCGAATCAGCCACTGTCCCACCAATGGTCCCCAGGCTTTATAATGAATCCCCTTTTGAGACGGTGCCCGCAGTTTATAGGCCGTCATAATCCGCTGTGCCTCCTGTGCCAGAATATACAAATACCGGTCGATTAATAAAATCACCGTAACCAAAATTTTCGGCACATGCAAACTCCGCAAAGCAACACAGATATCCTCTATGGTGGTGGTGGCAATGAGAAGATAGGCAGACAGCACTGCATAAAATCCCTTTAACATCAGGGTAATCATGGACACTACTCCCCCGGTGATAATGAGACTTCCCATCTGCATCAGAGGCTTTCTGTCCATAAAAGGGTTAAAAATCCCAACCGCCAGCACAATAGGTAAAATTAATCGCATCCGATAGATGGCATCCTTTAAGGAAAGGTCCGCGAAATTAAACATCATCAACGGATATACTGCAAAAATCACCACTGTGGATAACCGATACTTATGGCAGGAAACCACAAATAAAATATAAAAAATGGTTAAACACAATTTGACCAGTGGATGACATCGGTTCATCCACTGGTCTCTTTGCTGTAAGGTATTCAGTTTGTCAATCTCTCTCAGTTGTTTATCAATACCTGACATTGTATCCTTTACTCACTTTTTTTCTTTGCACTGCAACGCACAAGGTAACTGATGCCCACCAACAGGGCTACTACAATCAGTCCGCCTACAATACCTGAAACAGAAGTACCTGCTGCCGCCTCAGAATTTTTAAAGGCATAATCCGGTAAAAATGATGTGGCATTCTGAATGGATTCCATCACAGAATAAATTCCGCCGCCGGCTTCCAGTTCTGTGGTTCCGGCTACATTTTCCATGGACCATTCCAAACCATCCGGAAAGGCAGAGGCAAATAGAGAAATCACTCCGGCGCAAACAGCCGCTACCACTGCAAGCACAGTGATGGTTGCCTTTTTGGAAAGTTTGCCTTCCTTTGTGCCTTCCGTACCAATGCCCCACAAAAATTCAGGGCGTGCCTCATAGATAAATACCAGTACTGCCGCTGTGATAAGTCCTTCCACTGCACCGATTGCCAAGTGAATTGGCTGCAT
>JALELK010000022.1 GCA_022768745.1 Lachnospiraceae bacterium | reverse complement strand
GTGCGGTTATGCCTCTCGGGTACATCCTTGTACCCTCGTACCTGATAATCACCAAGCTCTAAGAATCTCTAACTTGCTCTGCAATCATATCAGCCACAGGCGAACATCATCCCAGCGATTGTCGAACCTTGAAAAGACAGTTTTAATCTAGAAAACAAAATCTGTATTTTAGAGATATTGTAAAGATTACGACATAATAAAAAGCAGCCCCCGATCCGAGCCATACAGCCCAGCCGAAGCCTGCTTATCAAAATTATATTGGTCCATTTGGGACAGACCTTGGAGCCATCCGTACCGGACCAGGGTGCCATTGGTATCCGTCCCTATTGGTCTACTTGTTGAAGTTTGCGCGCTTTCTCAAGGTTGGGTCAAGGATACGCTTGCGGATACGAAGGCTTTCTGGTGTAACCTCAAGCAATTCGTCGGTATCGATGAAGTCCAGCGCCTGTTCCAGACTCAGAATACGAGGCGGAACCAGAGTCAACGCTTCGTCAGCAGAAGAGGAACGTGTGTTGGTCAAATGTTTCTTCTTGCAGACATTTAACTCGATGTCTTCCTGACGGGAACATGAACCGATAACCATTCCGGCGTAAACCTTTTCGCCCGGTCCGATGAAAAGTGTACCACGGTCTTGAGCGGAGAACAGTCCGTAGGTTACAGATTCTCCGGATTCAAAGGCAATCAGAGAACCCTGCTTACGGTAAGCAATGTCTCCCTTGTATGGCTGATATCCTTCAAAAATCGTGTTGATGATACCGTTACCCTTGGTATCTGTCATAAATTCTCCACGGTATCCGATTAATCCTCTGGCAGGAATTAAAAACTCAATACGTGTATAGCCACCGGTGATAGGGGTCATGTTCTGCAACTCACCCTTTCTCTGGCTGAGTTTTTCGATGACAGAGCCTGTAAACTCATCAGGAACATCCACATAAGCTCGCTCCATAGGCTCTAACTTCTTTCCATTCTCGTCGGTATGGTACAAAACTTCTGCCTTGGATACAGCAAATTCAAAACCTTCACGGCGCATATTTTCAATCAAAACAGATAAGTGTAACTCACCACGTCCGGAAACCTTGTAAGCATCCGGTGAGTCGGTCTCCTCGACTCTGAGAGATACATCTGTATTTAACTCCTTGAACAAACGGTCTCTAAGATGTCTTGAAGTGACAAATTTTCCTTCCTGACCTGCAAGAGGACTATCATTTACGATGAAGTTCATAGAAATGGTAGGCTCAGAAATTTTCTGGAAGTGAATCGGTTGCGGATCTTCAGGAGAGCAGATGGTATCACCGATGTGGATATCTGAGATCCCGGATATGGCAACGATGGAACCGATTTTGGCCTCGTCCACATCTACCTTTTCCAGACCGTCAAATTCATAGAGCTTGTTG
Organism: Lachnospiraceae bacterium; assembly: GCA_022768745.1. Taxonomy (GTDB): domain Bacteria; phylum Bacillota; class Clostridia; order Lachnospirales; family Lachnospiraceae; genus Pararoseburia. The sequence goes on along the minus strand of JALELK010000022.1, from coordinate 25,643 downwards.
ATACGTACTTTTTTGAACTTGTCCGGTTCATGGGCATTGACAACAGCCACTTCCTGGTTGATTTTCAGGGAACCGTTGTCCACCTTACCGATACCGATACGACCTACATACTCGTTGTAGTCGATGGTACTGATTAAGACCTGAGTGTTGGCATCCGGGTCTCCGGTAGGAGCAGGAATATAGTCAATAATGGTCTCGAACAGAGGAACCATATCTTTTCTCTCGTCATCCAAGTTAAGTACAGCGAAGCCTTCCTTGGCAGAAGCGTAGACAAATGGGCAGTCCAACTGTTCGTCGGATGCGTCAAGGTCCATAAACAATTCCAATACTTCGTCGATAACTTCGTCCGGTCTTGCTTCCGGGCGGTCAATTTTGTTGATGCAGACGATAACCGGCAAATCTAAATCCAAAGCCTTCATCAATACAAATTTGGTCTGTGGCATGGCACCTTCAAAGGCATCAACCACAAGGACAACACCATCCACCATTTTTAATACACGCTCAACTTCGCCACCGAAGTCTGCATGTCCCGGGGTGTCGATGATGTTGATTTTAACATCTTTATAAAAAACGGCTGTGTTCTTGGAGAGAATGGTAATTCCTCGTTCACGCTCAATGTCGTTTGAGTCCATAACACGTTCTACCACTTCTTGATTGGCACGGAACACACCGCTCTGTTTTAAAAGCTCATCCACCAAAGTCGTTTTACCATGGTCAACGTGAGCAATAATCGCAATATTTCTGATATCTTCTCTTGATTGTTTCATATAATCCTTCTTTCATTTATTTCCTATTTAATGCATACCAAGATATTCTACCACAAATTTTGGGATTTACAAGGTTATCGACAAAATGGGAAGTTCTTTTTGAAATGCAAATGATAAAACTTAAGAAAAAGAAAAAAACAAAAAAGGACCAAAAGAAGGGAGAAACGAAAATGGCAGATAAAGTGCTGGAAAACAACCAAGTATCGATTGTGGGGGAAATTGTTTCAGATTTTCAATACAGTCATGAAGTATATGGAGAGGGATTTTTTATTGTGGAAGTGGCGGTGAATCGTCTGAGCAATTATGCGGACTACATTCCGCTGATGGTGTCAGAGCGTCTGATTGATACGACCCAGAGCTATATTGGGGAAAAGATTCACGTTACAGGACAGTTCAGATCTTACAACCGACATGAGGAGACAAAAAACAGATTGATTTTATCTGTTTTTGTGAGAGAACTGGAATTTGTGGATGATGTCTGTGAGTGTGACGAAGAAGAAATGAAGAGCAATTATATCACGTTGGATGGTTATGTGTGCAAGGCTCCGGTTTACCGTAAGACCCCGTTGGGACGGGAAATTGCAGATTTACTGGTGGCAGTGAATCGTTCCTACGGAAAGTCAGATTACATTCCCTGTATCTGTTGGGGAAGAAATGCCAGATACGCCACGACTTTTGAGGTGGGAAGCCATGTGTGTGTCATCGGACGCATCCAGAGCAGGGAGTATGTAAAGAAGATTTCAGAGGAGGAATCTGAGCGTAGGATCGCCTATGAAGTGTCTGTATGCAAGATTGAGGAATTAGAATAATTTGCCATTTTTTTTAATTTGTGATATTATTGCCCCACGTTGTGCTTGAAGGCACAAAGGAGGATATCATGGAAAAAGGAAAGATTCAGGTTTATTACGGTGAGGGCCGGGGAAAGTCTTCGGCAGCTCTGGGAAGTGCCATCCGCGGTGCAGGTAATGGAAAGTGTGCCTATGTGGTTCAGTTTATGAAAGGGCAAATGAACAATGAATTTTTGCAGAGACTGGAGCCTGAGGTAAAGACGTTTCGCTTTGAACGTTGCCCGGAGGGGTTTGATGCGTTAAGCGAGGAAGAAAAACAGGAGCAGAAGATGAACATCCAAAACGGTTTGAATTTTGCCAAAAAAGTGCTGGTCACCGGAGAGTGTGACATTTTGGTTTTGGATGAAGTTCTTGGATTAGTAGAAGAAGAGATGGCCACGGTGGACCAGATTGTGGAGGTTCTTAAGGCCAAATCATTATATACGGATGTGATTTTAACAGGGAGAAACTGCCCGCAAGAGATTTATGATATGGCGGAGAGTGTGTTAAACATTGTACCGGAAAAAACAGAGTAGAGTGAACATAGAAGAGTCATTGACAAGAAAATCACATAATGCTATAGTTTAAAAGTGAATATGAAGGTAGAGGTTGCGTAAATCATTAGTAATTCACAGGATGTGGCAGACACAGGAGAATGTGAAGGAAAGGGAGGCACGCCGAAAGGTTACATTTTCTGCGGGTGTGGTCTTGGGCATAAGTTTAACAGGCTTATGACTGTCATCTTGAAAGAGATGGGGAGCTATCGATGTCATGAATTTTTGACCAGCTCCTGTGGGCTGGTCTTCTTTATGATAAAACAAAGATTACCGTAGCACGGCAGGCGCATATACTGTATTAAGGAGGAAGTAGAAATGTCTATATTTACAGGTTCGGGTGTTGCGATTGTAACACCGATGAAAGACAATTTGGAAGTAAACTTTGACAAATTGGAGGAGTTGATTGAGTTCCATGTGGCAAATGGTACCGATTGTATCGTGATTGCAGGAACCACAGGAGAAGGTTCGACTCTGACTATGGAGGAACACCGTAAGGTTATCAAGGCTGCGGTAGATTTTACCAAGCATCGTATTCCGGTGGTTGCAGGCACAGGTTCCAATTGCACCAAAACCGCTATCCAGCTAACAAAGGAAGCAGAGGAAGATGGTGCTGATGGCGCACTTATTGTGACTCCTTATTACAACAAGGCGACACAGACCGGACTGGTTAAGCATTATTCACAGATTGCCAGCGAGACCAAGTTGCCTATTATTTTGTACAACGTTCCAGGAAGAACCGGATGCAACATTTTGCCTGAGACCGTGGCAACACTGGTAAAGGAAAATGAAAACATTGTTGGATTAAAGGAAGCTACAGGAAATATGGCACAGGCTTCAAAGACCATGAATCTCTGTGACGGAAAGCTTGAGATGTATTCAGGAGAAGATGGTCTTGTGGTACCGCTTCTTTCCATCGGTGGTATCGGTGTGATTTCTGTAATTGCCAACATTGCACCGAAGCAGACGCATGATATGGTTGCCAGCTATCTTGCAGGAGACAGAGAGACAGCATTAAAGCTTCAGATGAAATCCCTTTCATTGGTAGATGCACTTTTCAGCGAAGTTAACCCAATTCCGGTTAAGAGAGCTTTGAACCTGATGGGTATGGATGTAGGTTCTCTTCGTGCACCTCTTTGCGAAATGGGAGATGCAAACGCAGCAGTTCTGGAGCGTGAGATGAAGGCTTACGGCTTGCTGTAATGGCATAGGTGACGATAGAGAATTGCTTACGGTTTGTTGTAATGGTATAAACCGCAGAGGAAAGCACATACTGGATAAAGTAAGGAGATACTATGACAAGAGCGATTATGCATGGCTGTAACGGACATATGGGCCGGGTAATTACAGACATTTGTAAAAACGATGAAAATATAGAAATTGTGGCAGGAATTGATTTGTTCGATGGCATCGAGAACGATTACCCTGTATTTAAAACCTTAGATGACTGTGACGTGGATGCAGATGTGATTATTGATTTCTGCAGTGCAAAAGCAGTGGATGGTTTGCTTGACTATTGTGAAAAGACAAAGATGCCGGTGGTTTTGTGTACCACAGGACTTTCTGATGAGCAGATTGCCAGAGTTAGCCAGGTGGCAAAGACAGTACCGGTACTTCGTTCAGCAAATATGTCTCTGGGAATTAACACATTGATGGATCTTTTGAAAAAGGCCACTGCTGTATTTGCAGATGCAGGATTTGATGTGGAAATTGTGGAGAAGCATCACAATCAGAAGCTGGATGCTCCAAGCGGAACCGCTCTTGCATTGGCAGATTCCATCAACGAAGTGTTGAATAACGAATATGCTTATAAATATGACCGCAGCCAGGAGAGAAAGAAACGAGAAAAAAAGGAAATCGGAATCTCGGCAGTTCGAGGCGGCAATATCGTGGGAGAACACGAGGTGATTTTTGCCGGAACAGATGAGGTTATTACCTTTAAGCACACTGCATACTCTAAGGGTGTATTTGCCAAGGGAGCTGTGGAGGCTGCTAAGTTTATGAAAGGCAAAACCGCCGGACTCTATGACATGAAGGATGTTATTGCGGCGAAATAATTCTTGATATTAGAGAATGTTGCTGCAGGGAAATAATTCGAGAATTTAGAAGATGTTATTGTAGAGAAATAATTTGTGATTTTAGAATTTGAAGAAATAGTTCGAGGGATAATGGTTCGCCGGGGCTGGTTGTGCTTGGGTGAAACGATGGTTCCTCGGACTTTTTTTGTTCTACATCATATTAAATAAATACTTTTGACTTGTTTAGTATCACCGGATATAAAATGGATGGAGGTGCTTTCATACTAAACTATATGGAGCGAGTAAATTAGTATGATAATTTGAGAGTAGTGGCAGGGAAAAATGAGAAAGTGACATAAGAGACAGTGAAATCTTCATACTAAATGACTTTATACTGGAGATTTAATATGACAATAAAATTTCTATAAGAAATATAAAGAAGAAAAATAATACTAAAATAGTATGGAAGGGACATTTGGTATGAAATTATGCCATATCAGTGATAAAATGAGGTCTAAGGAAAGAAAAAGGGAAGGTTCAAACAGTTTAAATAATAGTTTAAATAATGAACGCTTGGAAAAACAGATATGCTACATTGTATAAGCAAGTAAAATAGGAGGCAGACATGAGCGAGATTACAAGAGAAGAAGCATTTGAATTATTAAAGAAATACAATAAGGATCCATTCCATATTTAGCATGCTCTCACGGTGGAGGCGGTTATGAAATGGTTTGCCAGAGAATTAGGATATGAAGATTGTCGCCAGAGTAGAAGAACTGGCTGAAAAGCACAATTGTAAAATGTCCCAGATTGCACTGGCATGGCAGTGGGCAAAAGGAATAGCCTCTCCTATTATCGGAGCTACAAAAACCGGATATTTAGATGATGCGGTGGGAGCAATTAGCCATAATCCCCAACCGGGTGTGATGTTGCTGGATGAGAAAAAATAATAGAAGGAGTGGACAGGCGTCTACTCCTCACCCCAGAAGACAGGGAGCACACTCATAAGAGCATCGCTGTGTTCCACATAACTGCTGTGGGTGGCATTTTTGAAAATATGTCCCTTGGCCCCGGGAATGTTGTGGAAAATTTTCTCGGTTTCCTTGGGCTTAATCATATCGTCGTCTCCGGCGCAAATTAATGTGGGAACGGAAATTTTTTGCAGTTCACTTTCGTTGATGTTTGGCTCAACCAACATCATCTGAACCAGTGGACTGCCATTTTTTTTGTAAAGCTTTTTGATTTCCCTAAGAGCGGAGCCTTTCAGTCCTTTAGGAGAAAGGTTGGCACCACAGACCACAATGGAAGAGAGCAAATCGCTTCGCTCCATTGCCACCAAAAGGGCAATCACCCCGCCATCGCTGAAACCGATGATGGAGGGTTTTTCAATCTCTAAAGATGTGATAAACAAAATCACATCCTTTGCCATGTCTTTATAATGATAACTGTTTGGGGTGGCACTTCCACCCTGTCCCCGGCTGTCAATGGCATAGACGGTGTGGTTTTTTGTTAACTGCTGAGATAAAACATCAAATATTTCGTGGGACTCTCCGTTTCCGTGCAACAGGATAACCGGAGAACCCTCCCCGTCTTTTTCGTAGGACAATATCTGTCCCTCTAATTGTATATACATAGGACTCCCTCATTTCTTTTCTTAGATAAAAGTGTAGCATTCTTCCGGGAAAAGAACAAATTTTTTTGGATTTCTTCATAAATTAATAAATGCTTTCCCACAGATAAAGACACTTTTTTGTGTAAAATAAAGGTAAAAACCAGGTGAAGGATAGGTATAATATACAAAAAGAAAACAGTTTTTCTTTACTCTATTATATAAAAGTGCTAAAATACCCATAAGTGTATTAAATACAAAGAGAGGGGTTTATACAGATGAAGTTAAACACAAAGAAAACCGTGCAGGTTGGTTTTGCCTTCCTGTCTATCTGCGCATTTTGGCAGATGTACAATGGAATTATTCCATTGATTTTAAAGAGCACGTTCAATATGAACGAGACCATTACCGGTGTGATTATGGCAGCGGACAATGTATTAGGACTGTTTTTATTGCCGCTGTTTGGAGGTATGTCCGATCGTTGCAAGAGTAAACTCGGACGTAGAAAACCGTTCATTCTTTTCGGAACCATTGCAGCCGTTATTTTGATGTTGCTTTTGCCATTGATTGACAACAGTTACTTTGCAAATCCAACTCTTGGCAAGGAAATCTTGTTTGTTGCGATTTTGGGCGCCCTTTTGGTGGCAATGGGTACATATCGAAGCCCGGCAGTTGCATTGATGCCGGATATTACACCAAAGCCGCTGCGTAGCCAGGGAAATGCCATCATCAACCTGATGGGAGCTGTTGGTGGTATTTTGTACCTTCTGATTTCCAGCGTTTTGTATTCTTCTAAAAAGGTTGCAGGCTTAGAGCATGTGGATTACTTCCTTTTGTTCCTGATTGTGGCCGGTATTATGCTGGTGGCACTTTGCATCGTAATGATGACCGTGGACGAGGTAAAACTTGGCAAGGAGGTGGCAGAGATTGAGGCGGCTCATCCGGAATGGGATTTGACCGAAAAAGACGAATCCGGAAATGCAGAGCTTCCTAAGGATGTTAAGAGAAGTTTGATTTTTATTCTTGTTTCCGTTGCGTTATGGTTTATTGCATACAATGCTTTGGAGACATGGTTTACCACATTTGCAAATGTAGAGTGGGGACTGGCTCTTGGAAATGCCAACCTGTTCCTTACCATTGCCACAGGAGGAGCGATTCTTTCTTATATTCCTTCCGGTGCCTTGGCAGCTAAGATCGGAAGAAAGAAAACCATCCTTTTAGGTGTTGTCCTTATGGCAATGTGCTTTGCAGTGTGCTTCGGATTCTACCTGACATTCTCAGGTACCTTCACCACAAAGGATACGGTTCTTTTCTACATCCTTTTGTTCTTAGTTGGTATGGGATGGGCATTTATCAATGTAAATTCACTTCCTATGGTTATTGAGATGTGTAAAGGATCTGATGTGGGTAAATTTACCGGATATTATTACACTTTCAGTATGAGTGCACAGATTGTGACACCAATCCTCTGCGGAGCATTGTTGCGTTATGTGGGATATTGGATTTTCTTCCCATATGCGTTAGTATTTATGGTACTGGCCTTCATCACCATGCAGTTTGTAAAACATGGAGATGGAAATGTTGAAGCAAAGAAGGGCTTGGCAGCCTTTGAAGAAATGGACTAATGAGAAATGAGACAGTTTGATGAGACAATGATTTTCGGGGAAGAGGACTTCCCCGAAGCATTAGAACAAAAGATAAAACCTTGGATAAAAGAGCATCTGGAGGAGGGTTATATCCACAGTCATGATGGCACAAGACTCCATTATCACTGTGCGGTGAACCCGGAGGAAATCGGGGCGGTCGCCTTTTCCCACGGATTCTGTGAATTCGTCAGCAAGTATCACGAGATTATGTACTACTTCTACCAGATGGGATATTCGGTATTTTTTGTGGAATACCGGGGACACGGTTTTTCACAGCGATATGTGGAAGAACTGGACCGAGTCTATGTAAAGGATTATCAGGAGTACGTTGAGGATTTGGATGCTCTGGTACGACAGGTGATGATGGAGCGGAGTCTCAGCAAAAAGTACTTTTTGTATGCACATTCTATGGGAGGTTGTATTGCAACTCTTTACCTGGAACAGCATCCGGAAGTCTTTCAATCAGCGATTTTAAGTGCACCACTGTTGCAGATGAACTTTGGAAAGGTGCCAGAGTGGACCGTGGGTATTTTGATGATGTGGTCTAGGATTGCAAAATGGGATTTGCGTTATGTTCCGGGACAAAAGGGATTTGACAATGTATATGTGTTTGCCACCAGTAGCGCACAGTCGGAGACCAGATACAGCTATGTATTTTCGGAGCGGCAGAGAGAGCCTCACTACACCAGTTACGGCGGCACTTATGCCTGGACCGTGGCCTCTGTCCGAGCCATTAAAAAGGCTCACAAGGATGCAGGAAAGATAAAGACGCCGATTCTTTTATTCCAGGCAGGACGGGATACTATGGTAAAACCGGAGGGACAGAATCGTTTTGTCCAGGAGACAAAACAGACCCGGATGGTGAGATTCGAGGATTCCAAGCATGAAATCTTCAATGCACTTGAAGAAGTGCGAAAGCCATACTACAAAAACATTTTTGAATTTTTGAATGAACATTCATAATTTTTTCACAAAGAAAGAAGGGAACTCTGTTGAGTTTCCCTTTTTTTTCGTCTATAATAGGCTTGTTATATTTTGAAAAATAGGGAAGTATATCCATAGAAAGAGAGAAAACAAATGTCAGAACAAGATAACGATTATAGAGAAATTGTGGATGGGGAAGATGTGGTAGAAACCTCTTCCACAGAGGATACTTCCGTGGCTGAAAAGCCTTCGGATGCAGGAGATGAAAAGAAGGATAAGGGAGATGAGTACGAGGATATCTGCTATATTTGTCGCAGACCGGAATCTGTAGCAGGCAAGATGATTCATATACCAAACAATATCTGCATTTGCAATGACTGTATGCAGAAAACCTTTGATTCCATGGGAAGTTTTGGTTTTGGGGGAGGAGACAATGCTAATTTAAACAATGTCGATTTTTCCAAAATGCCAAACATCAGCATGATTAATTTGTCGGATTTAGGCGGTTTTATGCCTCAGATGCCGAATTCCCAGAAGTTAAAAAAGAAAAAAAGCGGAGAAAAGAAAGAAGCACCGGTTTTGGATATTAAAAATATTCCACCTCCACACAAGATAAAGGCAGAACTGGATGAGTATGTGGTAGGACAGGAATATGCCAAGAAAGTAATGTCCGTAGCGGTGTATAACCACTACAAACGTGTGGCTACCAACACTATGGACGAGATTGAAATCGAAAAATCCAACATGCTTATGATTGGACCTACCGGTAGTGGTAAGACCTATATGGTAAAGACACTGGCCAGACTTCTGGATGTGCCTCTTGCCATTACAGATGCCACATCTTTGACCGAGGCAGGCTACATCGGTGATGATATCGAGAGCGTGGTTTCAAAATTGTTAGCTGCCGCAGACAATGATGTGGAAAAGGCAGAGCGTGGAATCATCTTTATTGATGAGATTGATAAGTTGGCGAAAAAGAAAAACACCAACCAGAGAGATGTCAGCGGAGAATCCGTACAGCAGGGAATGTTAAAACTCTTGGAGGGAGCCGAGGTGGAAGTACCTGTGGGAGCCAGCAGTAAAAATGCTATGGTGCCTATGACTATGGTAAACACGAAAAATATTTTGTTTATCTGTGGTGGAGCATTCCCGGATTTGGATAACATCATCAAGGAACGTTTAAACAAAGCTTCTTCTATGGGATTTATGGCGGACTTAAAGGATAAGTATGACAAGGATGAAAATATTCTTATGAAGGCTACCGTAGAAGATCTAAAGAACTTTGGAATGATTCCGGAATTTTTGGGACGTTTGCCGATTCTGTTCTCTTTGGAGGCTTTGGACGAGGATATGCTGGTTCGCATTTTGAGAGATCCAAAGAACGCCATTACCAAGCAGTACAAAAAGCTGCTAGAGTTGGATGAGGTAAAACTGGAGTTTACAGACGGAGCATTGCATGCCATTGCCAGAGAGGCAAAACAGCGTGATTTGGGAGCCAGAGCGCTGAGAGCCATTATTGAGGAGTTTATGCTGGATATTATGTACGAGATTCCAAAGGATGACAATATTGGCGAGGTGGTTATCACTGAGGATTACATTTTGAAAAAAGGTGGACCGCAGATTATGATGCGGGGATGTGAGTCCTTAGAGGATAAAAACGCATAAGAGGACAGATTTAATAAGGGGATAAAAGTTAATGAGATATGTGTCATTGAGAGACGCACAGCCGGGAATGCAGTTAGGCGCAGAGTTGTTTGATTCCCAGGGGCGTGTTCTGGTGGGCGCCAATATGGTGCTGACGGAAAATTTTATACAGCGTCTGATGGAGTACGGATATGCAGGTGTGTATATCAGGGATGAGTTGACAGAAGACATTGATGTGGAGTCCCCGATTTCTTCCAGACTCCGTACAGAAGGGCTGGATTATATCCGAAGTCAGGATATCGACGGATGTAAAGAGGTGGCAAAGAAATTAGTAGAGGAGATTCTTAGCAAAGGCAAGATTTCTTTGGATATGATTGATTTGCGTTCCTATGATGATTATACATATGCCCATTCGTTAAATGTGGCGGTGCTTTGCGCTGTCATTGGAATGGGATTTCAGATGGATGAAAGTGACTTGGGGCAGTTGGTTACTGCAGGTCTGCTTCATGATTTGGGAAAATTGGCGATTCCGGAAGAAATTTTAAATAAACCCGGTCGTCTCACCAAGGAGGAATACCGTAGGATGCAGGAACATCCTACGATTTCTTATGAGTTGATAAAGGACAGAATCGATTTATCTGCTTTTGTTAAGGTGGCAGTTTTATTTCACCATGAAAATGTGGATGGAACAGGTTATCCCAACGGGGTTACCGGAGAAGATCAGACTATGTTTACCAAGATACTTCACGTGGCAGATGTATATGATGCTTTGATTTCAAAGCGTCCGTATAAGGAGCCTTATGCACCTTTTGAAGCCGCAGAGTATATGATGGGTGGCTGTGGTATTATGTTTGACCGGGAAGTGGTTGATATGTTGATTCACGTGGTGCCACTTTATCCTAAGGGCACTGAGGTTGAGCTTTCCGATGGCAGATGCGGTGTGGTAAAGGAGAATGGCGGAGAGCATAATCTTCGTCCGGTTATCAGGTTGATGGACGGTTCAACATTAGACTTGCTGGCCAGAGAGAATCTGTCTGTAGCCATATTACTTCCTAGTGGCAATGCTTCTGTGTCTATTGAGGATGAAAAGGAAAGGAAGCGTATGGTAGAAGAAGAAAAGAAGCCTCACATCATTGCCGTGGACGATATGAAGACCAACCTTCAGGCGTTGTATGACATTTTAAAAGACGATTATGAGATGACTTTGATTATGTCAGGGAAACAGCTTTTAAATTATTTAGCAGACAATCCTTATCCGGATTTGATTTTAATGGATGTGGATATGCCGGAGATGAATGGAATCGAAACCGCAGAGAGAGTTTTGACTATGTCAAACCGGGAGGTTCCTATTCTCTTTGTTTCAGCTTTATGTGATGCAAAGACCGTTCTGGCATGCAAATCTCTGGGGGTGGAGGGCTATGTGGCAAGGCCATACAAGTCTGTGTACATCCGTTCAGAAATTCGACGTATTTTAGATCACTGGGATCCGTGATATTTGCAATTAGCACAGCAAAATTTCTAAAAAGCACACATAGTTTTACTATTCTGGCATAGAATAGGCGTATGAGTTGCTTTGATGAGATTTATGGAAATGAATACTACGATTTTATTGTGAGAAATAATGAGTACCTTCCTACTTTAGGGGAGGGGGTATGTACTGTGGATGGTGGAAACGATTACACCATCCTTTTTGCATATTCAGGGATGTTTCCTCCTATCTCTATTTCCAATTACAGCTATAATTCCATACCAAAATGCTATGTGCCCTTATCCTTGGAGGCTCTGGATGCTTCCAGAATTCTGCAGGTGCGACAGACACCGACTTTGGGGCTGACCGGAAGAGGGGTGTTGATGGGCTTTTTGGATTCCGGCATTGATACCACGTTGGATGCTTTTTTAAACCAGGCAGGAAATTCCAGGGTTGTGGCGGTGTGGAATCAGAATTATGTGGAGGGGATGGAAGGGGCAGTTGGTTCCGGAGAGGCCTTTTTGCCGGAAGTCGCCTATGGAAGAGTTTATGGTCCGGGAAATATGTCAGAATACGGAAACGGAGACAGCACAGGACACGGAACCTATGTGGCAAGTGTGGCCGCCGGCTCAAATCTGGGAGACTATAGTGGGGCGGCACCGGAAGCGGACATTGCCATGGTTCATCTGAAGGAGGCAAAGCAATATCTGAAGGATTATTATTTTATTCCAAAGGACGCCCTTTGTTATCAGGAGACGGATTTGATTTTAGGGGTTCAATTTTTGAATGAACTGGCAAAGCGGAGAAATCAGTCCTTGGTTCTTTGTATTTCTGTGGGGACATCTATGGGGAGTCACAGCGGAAGTGGTGCACTCAGCCAGTATTTAAATGAAGTTGCCATTGCTTATCGTAGGTGTGTGGTTTGTGCCACGGGAAATCTGGCGGCCGCCAGAAGACATTATTATGGCAATTTAAACAGCCGTTTTTTTTCGGAACTGTTAGAGGAAAACCGGGAGTTTCAGGAAGTGGAAGTGGTGGTGGAGGAAGGAACCTGCGGATTTGTTATGGAACAGTGGGCGGTGGCTCCGGCAAAATTTCAAATCTCTATGATTTCTCCGGTAGGAGAGATACTTCCCCCGATTGCCATTCAGATGTCAAAAAGTCAGGAGTATGTGTTGGCTCTTGAGGGTACCAGAGTGACGGTGGATTACAGCACGCCGGAGGCCACCACCGGCAATCAGCTGATTTACTACCATTTTGAGAAACCTTCTCCCGGAATCTGGAGAATACGTGTCTATTCTTACAACGGCATTGATGGAAATTTTCATATGTATCTGCAGGAGCAGGCATTGCAGTGCGGAAATGTTTTCTTTCTCACATCAAATCCGGACACCACCATTATGGATCCGGGAAATGCCAAGCAGGTACTTACGGTGGGGGGATATAATCAGAGACAGAATGCGACGCTTTTGGAAAGCGGGAGAGGTTATACTATTGATGAACAGATAAAGCCGGATGTTGCGGCACCGGGATTTTTGGTGGATGGTGCAGTGGCAGGGAGGGCTGGCACTTCCAAGGAACTACAGTACGAAGCCAGAACCGGAACCAGCGCATCGATGGCGGTAACTGCCGGTGCGGCGGCTATGTATCTCCAGTGGAGCGGGCAGAACCAGGATAATCTGGTGAACACCACCCAGATAAAAAATGCGTTTGCTTTGGGAGCAAAGCGTTGGGGAGATGAATTGTATCCAAATCGTCAATGGGGCTTTGGGGCTTTGGATTTGTATCAGACGTTTCGTTTGTTGTAGAGGAGAGATTTCTGTGATAAACTAAAGCAAAGATAAAGGGGAATACTATGGTCGGACTAAAGGTTTTAGATGTAAAAAAATGTATGAATCAGCTCCTTGCCACAGATTGTTTTGACCGGTGGCAATTGGCGGAGGCGAAGATTATCACCTATGTGAGTTATGTGATTGACGGTCATCTGACAGAGGAATATATGACCGGGGAGGAAATGGAAGCAGAAGGGCTGCAGCAGGGGGAGTGTGTGCCCTATGGCAGAGTGCGCCCCCTGTGCTTTGATATGATTAAAGGCAAGAGAGTTCCAAAGAATTTCCGGTTTGTGTTGCAGTTTCCAAAGCAGGAAGTCGCTGATTTTGTGGGGAATCTTCAGGGAAATTTTACGCCGGGAGATGTGGCAAATCTCACCATGAATGTTTCCTTTTCAGAGGGGGGATTATTTGTAACCACCGGCTGTACTTTGCGTATGTTTTCTATGGATAAATCCCTTGAGCAGGAGTGGGATTTAAAGGTGATGGAGCTCTTTCGCAAGATGGAGATTACTGTGGAAAAAATCACCTGATTTTCTTTACTTTTTTTCGAGCATATGCTATTCTAACCACATATTGAGTTTCAATATAGAGAATTTTTTGGAGGTACTTGTAATGAGCAAGGGTACAGTTAAGTGGTTCAACAACCAGAAGGGCTATGGTTTCATTTCTGACGAAGAAGGCAATGATGTATTTGTACATTATTCAGGTCTTGTTATGGATGGATACAAGAGCCTTGAAGAAGGTGCACAGGTTGAATACGAAGTGACTGAAGGCGCTAAGGGCCCACAGGCAGTCAACGTAACAGTGGTAGGTTAATTACCAATTTTATAATCAGACGTTTTCAATCTACCTTTTGGGTTTATGTAATAAATTTAAGCAGGAAATTGAGATACAACATGATTAGGAAAGACGGCGTGCTGAGCATGTCGTCTTTTTTCTCACAAAAAGAGAGGAGACAGGGGATGAAAATCAGGCGATGGATTGGTTTGGGAAGTGCTTTGGCTTTGGTACTTGTATCACTTGCCGGATGCGGTGTGGCAGATTTTGCAAAGGATGAGATAAGCAAAAAAATGGAGTCTGTGGTGGTGGGAACGGCCAAGGATGTGGAATCAATTTCCACTGACCGCTATGCCTATCAGCAATTATCTGACGAAGAAAAAAAGGTTTATGACCAGCAGTTGGATTGCATTTTAAATCATCAGGAAAAGGTCCCGGTTTCTACCAAGGACGCCAATGTGATACAGAAGGCATATGACTGTATTATGGCAGATTATGGGGGATTGTTTTGGGTGTCCGGTTATCAATACAATACCTATTCCAATATGGACCGGGTGGTGGGGATTGAATTTGCCCCTCAATATTTGTATGATGAAGCTCAGACCAAGGAGTATCAGGCACAGGTGGATGCAGTGGTGGAACAGTGGCTGGCAGGCATCGGACCGGAGGATAGTGATTATGCCAAGTCCAAGTACGTGTTTGAAACCCTGATTCAGAATGTGGAGTATGTAAAGGAAAGCGAAAATAACCAGAACATTCTCAGCGTATTTATCGGAAAGCAGACGGTGTGTCAGGGATATGCCGGAGCCACTCAGTATCTTTTGCAGCAGTTGGGAATACAGAGCACCATCATTCATGGTCAGGCCAATGGGGAAGCCCATGCCTGGAATCTGGTAAGCCTGGACGGAGAGTACTATCTGACGGATACCACCTGGGGAAACAGCAGATATCTGATGCAGGATAATTCCGTTCAAAAACAGATTGATTATCAGTATTTAAATACCACCTCTGAGTTTTTAAATCAGACCCATGTGGCCCAGATGAACATTCCTTTGCCGGAATGTACAGCTACAGCAGATGCCTATCACTAATATTTGAAAAATATTGGGGAAAACTATTTACAAATGTGGTTCCTTGTATTACTATGATGTGGTAATGAAAACCACGTGTGGAATGATGCAAAACCACAAACCGTCTGGAGGCGTTGATATGTATAAAATTATTATTGACAGTTGCGGAGAATTATCAGAGGAGATGAAGGAGGACGGACATTTTTGTACCGTGCCATTGACCCTTCGGGTTGATGATAGTGAAATTATAGATGATGAAACCTTTAATCAGGCAGATTTTTTGGAAAAGGTAGCGGCCAGCGAGAATAGTCCAAAATCCGCATGTCCTTCCCCGGATGCTTATATGCAGGCTATGGGGGGAGAAGCAGAGCATATATATGTGATTACCCTGTCATCCCAGCTCAGCGGTTCTTATAATAGTGCCTGTTTGGCAAAAGATTTGTATTTAGAGGACAATGAGGAAAAGCAGATTTTTGTGATTGACTCCAAGTCTGCCTCCATTGGGGAGTCCTTGATTGGACTGAAAGTGGCAGAGTGTGAGGAAGCTGGGATGTCCTTTGAGGATGTGTGCGCCCAGGTGGAGGAGTATGTGGAGCAGCAGCACACCTTTTTTGTGTTAGAGTCCTTAGAAACTCTGCGAAAGGCGGGGCGTCTCAGTAATTTAAAGGCAAAGATTGCAAGTACCTTAAATATCAAGCCGATTATGGGCTCTACGGAGGAGGGGAGTATCCAGCAGTTGGCTCAGGCCAGAGGTATGGTAAAGGCAATGGATAAGATGGTGGAGTCTATGATGGCAGTCACTTCCAATTGCGAGGAGAGAGTGCTGGCAATTTCCCATTGCAACTGCTTAGAACGTGCTTTACAATTAAAAGAAAAAGTGGAAAAGAGGGCTTCCTTTAAAAAGATTTTTGTGGTGGATACTGCAGGAGTCAGCAGTATGTATGCCAATGACGGGGGCCTCATTATGGTGGTTTAGTTTTGAAGTACGAAGAAATAGTTGATATTATACAAAATAAGAGAAGATTTGGTCAGGCAAGTGGAAGAGAAGTCACAACGGAGATGACAAAACTCTTGGGATTCCCGGAGCAGGGAATGCGGATTATCCACATTGCCGGAACCAATGGAAAGGGTTCAACGGCAGCATTTGTAAGCAGTATCTTACAGGCTGCCGATTTTGTTGTGGGACAATTTACATCCCCTCATTTGGTTTGCTTCCGGGAACGGATTATGGTAAACGGGGAAATGATTCCGGAGGAGGATGTGGTGCGGATTGGAGAGAAAATATTATCACTTCCCATGAAACTGGAATGTACTATGTTTGATATCTGCCTTGGAATGGCACTGGAATATTTCAAAGAAAAAAATTGCGATTTTGTGATTTTGGAAACAGGGCTGGGGGGAGCAAAGGATTCTACTGCCGGAATCTCCCAGGTGCCACTGGTTTGTGGATTTACAAATATTGGATTTGATCACACAGCGATTTTAGGAGACACCCTGGAAAAAATTGCAGGAGAGAAAGCCGGAATTTTAAAAAGAGGAACGGTGGCAGTTATCGGGAAAATGGATTCCCGAGCAAAAAATGTCATTGAAAAAAGAGCAGCGGAACTTCAGGTGCCAACCCGGATTGTGGATAACTTGTTGACAAAAATTTCAACTCAAAAAATTGGCTTAAATGGCGTATTTCAGAGGGATAACGGGGCATTGGCAGTGGGCATTGTAGAAGCATTGTTCAATCAGGAACGTGGATATCTTTTGGATAAGTACCAATCTGTTTTCCGGTCTCTCCAAGAGGAAACTTGTCTCAACGGATGTGACGGACACTGTGATGGATGTGAAAAGAATTCGGAGATTACCAGCTTTACCGATTGGAAAAATTATGTGATTTCCCAGGGATTAAAAAATGTAAAATGGCCGGGACGAATGGAAATTTTGCAGGAAAATCCCTTTGTGATGGTGGATGGAGCTCATAATCCACAGGGAGTTGAAGCGTTATTCAACTCCCTGCAATCTGCCTATCCCAAGGAGAAATTTATTTTTGTTATGGGAGTTATGGCGGATAAGGATTATATTTCTATGGTGGAGCAGATGCTGCCGTTGGCAGAAGAATTTTTAACTGTGACGGTGGAGAGTCAGCGGAGCTTACAGGGACAGGAACTGGCGGATGAGTTGAAAAAAAGAGGTGCTTTGGCAGAATTGTATCCCGATATGGAAATGGCACTACAGGAGGCAAAACAACGGGCACAAAGAAAAAATCGGAAAGTAATTATTTTCGGTTCCCTGTACTTTGTTGGAGAAGTGAAGCATATATATGAGACAAGCAGATAGATAGGGAGAAACATAATTTGGAAAAGATTCATTCAAGAATGGAGGCCTGTCTGATTTTAGGGCTTCCCATATCGGCAACTGATACACAAATTAAAACTGCTTTCAAGGAATTGAGTAAGCAGTATCACCCGGATGCACAACCGGATGCCCGGCTGCACTGGCAGTACTATGATATGGTGGAGGCATACCGGTATCTGATGCAGACACCGGCGGATATGGTGGCACCGAAGGTTCTTGGCAGGACCAAGCAGGATGTCTCATGGGTGAGCGGACGGAAAGAATCGGATGCGGCTTATGCCAAGTGGGAAAAAGAAAACAAAAAAAGAAAACAGGAAAAACAAAAGGCATTTAAAGAGCGTCAGGAGCAGATACGCAGGGACAGGGAATATGATGAGGCAATGAAGCAGATTAATGCTATAAGGACTGCCAGAGCCATTGAGACTCTGTTGGATGTGGCAAAAGAAATAAAAAAAGAAAAGGACAGCAAGGGAATATAGTTCATCCAAGGGATGAACTATATCCTCTGTTTGCATATATCAAAAAGACAACAGTGTTCACAGTCCGGTTTGGTTCTGGCGGTGCATACGGCACGACCGTGGTCCACCAGACGGTGGCATAATTCATTTCCCTCTTCCGGGGGAATGATTTTTCGCAAAGCCATTTCTACCTTTTTTGGGTCTTTTTCATTATCCACCAGGCCGATACGGTTGGAAAGACGGATGCAGTGGGTGTCTGTAACGATTGCCGGCTCTCCAAACACATCTCCCATTACCAGATTGGCACTTTTTCTGCCCACACCGGGCAAGGACAAAAGAGCGTCAAAATCCTTTGGCACTTTACTGTCAAATTTATCCCGTAGCATTTTCATACAGGCACAGATATCCCTGGCTTTGCTGTTTCCCAGGCCACAGGGACGAACCAGTGGCTCAATCTCTTCAGGGGTGGCCTCGGCAAGGGCATCAATGGAGGGATACCGGGCGAATAAATCCTGCACCACCACATTTAC
The DNA here is from genome assembly GCA_022768745.1 of Lachnospiraceae bacterium. Taxonomy (GTDB): domain Bacteria; phylum Bacillota; class Clostridia; order Lachnospirales; family Lachnospiraceae; genus Pararoseburia. The sequence continues at coordinate 7,176 of JALELK010000022.1, read as the reverse complement.
TCTGGCATCGGTACACTGAGCTGCCAGTCGAACACTTACCAGCAGTTTCCAGGCATCATCATAGTCCAGAGTGCACTGGGAATCTGGGTATTCTGTTTTTAAACGTTTTATCACTTCCAAGGCAAGTTCTTTTTTTCGCATAAAGTCCATCCTCATTTCTGATATCATTTTATCTGTAAATAGAAATATCCATATAAGATTCTTTTATGTCATGGAAAAGATAACTTTTCCTATGATAAAGTTTTCTTTTTAAATATCATAACGACAGTGGATTGCTGTGTCAATGAATGGTATAATTTTCATAGTTTTTCAGATGGAGCGAGAGGGGAAATCATGAAAGTATGTAGAAATTTGATGTCGTACAAACGAGAAAAGGATTTTATTATCTTACAAACAAATTGTGTGGACATCCGGGTTTGGTTTTTGACAGATGAAATTATCCGAATCCGTGCAGGATTTGACGGAGATTTTCAGGAGGCATCTTACAGTCTGGTGATGACCGGATGGGATGATTTGATGGATGAGTTTTTAAAGGCTGAGAGAAGGCGGGTGACACCGGCGGATTTTAATTTGGAGGAGACAGAGGACTCGTTGATTCTTCAGGGAAAAAAGTTAAAGGTTTTGATTCAAAAGAGTCCATTCAGTATAGAAGTGTACGATAAAGAAGGCACGAGGCTCCACAAGGATGTGGTGGATCTGGCTTATCGGCAGGATAGCAACAACCGCAGAATTCACACATCGGAAATTGAGCCGGAGGATTACTTTTTTGGTTTTGGGGAAAAAAGCGGCGAGATAAACAAAGCGGGGAAGTTTATGAAGATGGCTCCCAGGGATGCAATGGGATACAATCCAAAAGAGACGGATTCCCTTTATAAACACATTCCTTTCTATATTAAGCTGAACAAAAACACAAAAAAAGCAGTGGGATATTTTTATCACAATACGGCAGAGTGTGATTTTGATATGGGAAGGGAAAAAAGCAACTACTGGCACAGGCACAGCACTTATCGGACCGATGGGGGAGATGTGGATTTGTTTTTGATTGCCGGGCCTTCCATCAGGGACGTGGTAGGCCGATACACAGATCTGACCGGAAAATCTGCTATGCTGCCTAGACAGGCTTTGGGCTATCTGGGCTCCTCTATGTACTATGCAGAATTGGAAAAAGATTGTGATGCTTCTATTTTAAAGTTTATGGACACTGCCCAAAAGGAAAAGATTCCTATGGATGGATTTATGTTGTCCTCAGGATATACTGCCCAGGAAACCGGAGAGGGATTAAAGAGGTGTGTATTCTGTTGGAATGAGCAGCGATTTCCGGATCCGAAGAAATTTTTTCGGGAGACAGACAAGCGGGGAATGACGATTTCCGCCAATGTAAAGCCGGGAATTTTAACCTGTCATCCTAAGTTTAAGGAGATGGAACAAAAGGGCTTCTTTGTCCGGGACAGCGAATCGGAGACACCGGGAATCGGAACCTGGTGGGGTGGTCAGGGAGCCTTTGTGGATTTTACCAGCGAATCTGTCAGAAACCAGTGGAAAGAAATGCTAAAGGATGCTTTGCTGGTGCAGGGCTGTGACTCAGTTTGGAACGATAACTGTGAATATGACAGTATGGTGGACAAGGATTGCCGTTGTTACTTCGAGGGAAAGGGTGAAACCATCGGTACGGCAAAGGCGGTAATGTCAAATCTGATGTGCCGGATTACCAGGGATGTCATGGAGGAGTGTAATGCGAAAAAAAGACCCTATGTGGTTTGCAGATCCGGTCATGCGGGCATTCAGCGTTATGCCCAGACCTGGGCAGGAGATAATCTTACCTGTTGGGACTCCTTGAAATATAATATAGCCACCATTCTTGGCATGGGACTGTCCGGCGTTGCCAATCAGGGATGTGATATAGGTGGATTTTTCGGGGAAGCTCCGGAGGAGGAGCTTTTTGTTCGCTGGGTTCAAAATGGGATTTTCCAGCCTAGATTTTCCATCCATTCGGTGAATGTTGATAATACGGTGACGGAACCGTGGATGTATGAAAAAGTGACCCCGATTATCCGGGAGGCGATTTGGCTTCGTTACCATCTGATGCCATATTTTTATTCTTTAATGTATCGGGCACATGAGACAGGACTCCCGATTATGGAACCTATGTGCAGTGCATTCCAGTGGGATGAGCGGTGCTATGAAGAGGGGATTGATTTTATGCTGGGCGCTTCCCTTCTGGTGGCAAATGTGGTGGAAAAGGGAGCGCAGAGCCGGAAAATTTATCTGCCTGAGGAGGAAGACTTTTATGATTTCTGGACCGGTGAGTTTTATCCGGGAGGACAGACCATTGAAATTCCGGTTACTCTGACATCCATTCCGTTGTTTGTAAGGGCGGGGGGGATTATTCCCATGACTACTGACGAACTGCATCCGCTACGGGATGCCAGAATGAAACAGTTGACCTTGAGGCTGGCTCCGGGAAAGAAGCAAACCTTTACCCTTTATGAGGATGATGGAGTGAGCAACGCTTACGAGACAGGCGATTATTTGAAGACGGAGATTTCTATGGAAGGGAGTTCTGTCATTACCCTGGACTTTAAGTCACAGGGTGAATACCGGACATCAGTGGAGGATATTTTGTTGGAACTTCATAGCCCAAAGAAGGCACCACTGTTTGTCAGTGTTTGTGGGGGTGAAATAGAGCATTTCCTTTATAAGAAAGACTTTGAAAAAGTTTCTGAAGGCTGGTTTTATGATATGGATAACCGGTTGGTTGAAATTAAATACAACAAGCCGGAGGAGAAGGATTACCAGGTGGTAATTTCCTTTGAACCCTTTGATATGATTGGAATGTAGAGAGAAAAAATCTACCCCCGGGAGCAGGATTGCCTCCTGAGGGTAGATTTTTTAGGTTGTAGGAAAACCTTAAGACAAAAAAGGCCCATCCTTCAACATCTGTTTATCAAATTCAGGATTAAAGTAGTAGAAATTCTTTTCGTCCAGTTTTTCTTTGGTTTTTTCCAATGCTTCGCCGAACCGTTGGAAGTGTACGATTTCCCTGGCCCGTAAAAATTTTAAGGGCTCCCGTACATCAGGTTCCTTGATGACCCGCAAAAGGTTTTCATATACTACCCTGGCTTTTTGTTCCGCTGCCAGATTTTCTGTCAGGTCTGTAATGGCATCGCCCTTTGACTGGAATTCGATGGCACTGAACGGAAGCCCGGCGGCAGCCTGAGGCCAAAGACCTGTGGTGTGATCGATATAATAAGCGTCAAAGCCGGCCTCCTTTACCTGCTGGGGGGTTAAATCTTTTGTGAGTTGGTAAACCATAGCACAAATAATTTCCATATGTGCCAGCTCCTCAGTACCGATATCCGTAAGCAGTCCACCTACCTGTTTGACAGGCATAGTATATCGCTGTGCCAGATAACGCATGGAGGCGGAGAGTTCTCCGTCAGGACCACCATATTGGCTGATGATTAACTGGGCTGTTTTTGGACAGGTTGTCTTTATCTTTACCGGAAACTGTAGTCTCTTTTCATAATTCCACATTATATCAACGCTCCTTCCCAGGGTGCCGGACCGTCCGTCCAGCAAAATTCTTTTTGCTCCTCGCTGTCAGTGATGCAATTTCTGCTTAGAGGATAAAATTTTTCGGCAAAATTGGCTTTGAGTTCTCTGTGCCGTTGGGACAATTCCCGGTACAGTTTCAGAGCATCGGTTTCAGCAGGGTGGGTGTCCAGAAACAGTGTCAGATCATCCAGAAAGAAACCGGTTTTTGTGATTTGCCCCATTATTTGCTGTCGCTCCATTTCCTGAGAGGATTTTGGTTCCACACCGCAGCAGCATTTCTTTTCTTCTCCTGCCACGGCGAAAAAAGGCATATCCAAATCTTTGAAAATGGTGCCGGAATGCAGAGCATCCTTCTCGGAATACAATTCGCCCCAGTTTTGCATCGGAACCGAGGCGATTGCCAAATGATTTTGGTTCATAATTTGAATCCTCGTATTTTCTTTAAATTTGCAAATCATAGTTGCAACTGTAGTATGTGTAAATTTTTAAAAAAGATGATAAGGAAATTAGCTTGTCAGTATGGAAACTTCAATGGTATAATCAGTTTAGGTTTTTACCATGTTCAGGGGGATTTTTTATGGAACAAAAGAGATTAAAGAGAAATTTGTGGACGTATCCTATGGGAACCGTTGGCCGGGATGCGGTGTATGTGTTGATTAACAATTATCTGCTGACCTTTGTTTTGTTTACTCATACATTAAATGCAGCGCAGCTTGCGGCAATTACGGGGATTATGATAGCGGCCAGAGTGTTTGATGCCTTAAACGATCCGATTATGGGAAATATCATTGAGCATACCAGAACCCGATTCGGAAAATTCAAACCATGGCTGGTGATTGGAGTGTTATCTACTTCTGTGGTTATTTACCTTATGTACAATGTCAAACTGACCGGTTGGGCTTTTGTTGTATTTTTTGGAGTGATGTATTTTGCATTCAGCATTACTTATACTATGAATGACATTTCCTATTGGGGAATGATTCCGGCACTTTCTTCGGATGCCAACGCCAGAAATCAGCTTACATCCAGAGCAACCCTTTTTGCAGGAATCGGAAATGCGGGAGCACTGGTGTTGATTCCTCTGTTTACAGCGGGCAAAAATGCTATCGGAGGCAATGCTCAGACCGCTTATGGAGTGATTGCCCTTGCGGTGGCTGTTCTGGCTCCTCTGTTTTTGAGCATTACGGTGTTTGGAACCAGAGAGCATAGAGAGGACCAGGCTACAAAGCCGGAAAAATTCAGTTTTAAGCAGGTGTTTAAAACCATTGCCAGAAACGATCAGCTAGTCTGGGTAGCAGCCATATTTTTGCTGCAACAGATTGGCAACGGCCTGATTACCGGGGGAATCGGATCCACTTATATTTATGTTACTTATGGCTATGAGGGAGGGCTGTACTCCCTGTTTACCACCATTGGTATGTCGGTAACTGCGTTTATGATTATTTTTTATCCGGCGATTTCAAGAAAGATGCATAGAAAACAACTGATGAAGAGGATGGCGGTGGTGGCTACCGTCGGTTATGCTATGATGTTGTTGTCCGGGTTTATGCCGGGAGCAGGAAACGGAAAATTTGTTTGTCTGGTGATTGGCTATATGCTTTGTAATCTGGGACAAAATGCATTCTATTTAATTATGATGATTTCCATTATGAATACAGTAGAGTATAATGAATACAAATTCGGAACCAGGGACGAGGGAATCATTACTTCTGTTCGCCCCTTTATCACAAAACTTGGAGGAGCGTTGATTGTTGCCATTACCTCTGTAACCTATCTGATTTTTGGCATTACTAACTTTACAAATCAGATTTCCGACCTGGAGCAGAAGTGTAACCAGGGCTTGATTTCAGAGGCGGCAAAGCTTACACAGATTAATGTGGTTCTGGCAGATGTGAGCAGCAGTCAGGGATTCGCTTTATTGATCTTTATGACGGTGGTTCCGTGTATACCTATGATTTTGTCATATTTTCTCTATAAGAAGTATTACAAGCTGGACGAGGAGGAATATGACCGCATCTGTAAGGAGTTGGGGAAATAATTTTTTGTGAGACAGCCTGCAAAGGGATGATAAAGTTCCCCCCACATACAGGTTCTCGGTAAAATATGGGTTAAGAGTATAAGTTTTTATTTTGGAAAAAGAGGCAGAGATAGAAAGGACAGGAGTTAACAAATGAAAAAAGTAAAACAGATTTTTGCCATGGCATTGGCGGTTATGATGCTGGTGAGCATAGTGCCTATGGACACTCAGGCGGCCGGAAAGTTCAAGATGAATAAGTCCAGCACCACAATTTACGTGGGCAAGTCCACCACCCTTTCGGTGGTGAGGACAAACACCATTCGGACATCGGACAACAGCACAATCAAGGTGACGGGAACCAAGAAAAAGGTGAAGTGGCATTCTTCCAATAAGAACATTGCCAAGGTTTCTTCCAAGGGTAAGGTTACCGGAAGAAAAGCGGGAAAGGTTGTTATTACCGCCAAGGTTTCCGGCAAGAAATATACCTGTAAAGTAAAAGTAAAGAATCCATATCTCAGTGACACAAAAAAGACTATAACTGCGGGAAAAAGCTTTACGTTGAAAATGAAAGGAAGTTCTGTGGTGAAGTGGAGCAGTTCTGACAAATCCGTGGCTACCGTTTCTTCCAAGGGAAAGGTAAAAGCAAAAGCCAAGGGAACTGCCATTATTCGTTGTAAGTGCAAAAATGGAAAGACTTATAAGTGCAAGGTGACGGTAAAGAAAAAGTCCAGCAGCAATAATTCCAACACCGGAAATACCAATGGCGAGGATGAATATGGAAGTTTTTACACCGGAAAAGACGGACATCTTCATAAGTACAAAAAGGTAAAGACCATCAGGGAAGCATCTGCCAGCGGATTTGGTGAGATTGAATACACCTGTAGTGTGAAGGGGTGTAAAAAGACCGTGGTTATGAATTATGGCAATCCGGTGAAATACGAATACACAGACGTTGATACAAAAAAGGTGACAAAAACTGAAACAAAATACGGTTTCTGGGATGAAAAATCCGCCAAGGATATTTTAGAGGGGATCAATGAATACCGAAAGAGCAAAGGTCTCTCCACACTTAAGTGGCAGAGCAGATATAATTCTTACCTGCAAAAACAGGTGATGCAGAACTATTTTGGCAATATTGATTTTAATCTGACACCGGAGGATAAGTCCTTGCGTTTTGTTGGAGAGGGACTGGGGTCTGACTGCCATGATAAGACCTACTTTAAGACAAAGGCCGGACTGCTAAAGCCCGGAAATGACGGAAAAAATAATGCGGCATTGTTTGAAAAAGAAGACATTGAGGTGGGAGTTGCCTGCTTTGCTTATACTGTTTATTACAGTCCCACAAAGAATAATTCCCAGCAGTATTACTCTTATGAATATTTTCAACCTTCAACCCATTACGATATTGTTATTTGTATTTTTGAAAATAACAAAAATAACGAAACTGATGATGAATAGAGATTTCAAAGAAAACCATCCTGGAAGGAAATATCTTCCGGGATGGTTTTTTTATGTCACCCCAAAAGAGCCTGTGGCATATTATCAGGGGACAGCAGCCCAGAATGTAAAGATGCTTTCTATGTTAAAGGCCGGGAAACTGCTTC
>JALELK010000100.1 GCA_022768745.1 Lachnospiraceae bacterium | reverse complement strand
GGAAGTAGTTGGGATAATGATATTGCTTCCCTTCGTGTGTTTATGGCAACACTTCGTAAAAAAATCGAGAAAGAACCGAACTCTCCACAATATATCCAAACACACATTGGCGTGGGGTATCGGATGCTGAAAGTTGATTGAGCTTCACAACACCATAGTTAAAGTTGGAATATAAGCATCGTTTAGGATTACGGAACAGACAAATACAACTCTGTTATTGCAGGATTATTGAAAAATTCACCGTTAGTATTACCAAAATAGGAGTGTGAGATTATTGAAGAAGAAAACAAGATGTTACATATCCATTTTACACAAAGGAGAAAGACGATGGAAAAATCATGGTGGAAAGAGGCAGTAGTATATCAGATTTATCCCAGAAGTTTTATGGATAGCAATGGGGATGGAATCGGTGATTTGCAGGGAATCATACAGAAACTGGATTATCTGAAAAATTTGGGAATTTCGGTTATCTGGGTTTCTCCGATTTATAAATCGCCCAATAAGGATAATGGTTACGACATCAGTGACTATCGGGATATTATGGAGGAGTTTGGGACTCTGGAAGACTTTGATGAACTTCTGGCGGAAGTGCATAAAAGAGGGATGAAGCTGGTGATGGATTTGGTGGTGAATCATACCTCAGACCAGCATCCCTGGTTTTTGGAGAGCAGGAAATCAAAGGATAATAAATACAGCGATTACTATATATGGAAAGACCCGGTGGATGGGAACGAGCCCACCAACTGGGGCGGATATTTCAGTGGCTCTGCCTGGCAGTACGATGAAAACAGAGGACAGTACTATTTGCACCAGTTTGTTCCGGAGCAACCGGATTTGAACTGGGATAATGAGACGGTGCGAAAAGAAGTCTACGATATGATGAGATGGTGGTGCGAAAAGGGCATTGATGGATTCCGAATGGATGTTATCAGTCTGATTAGCAAGCCGGAGGAATACCGGGATGGTCCCATTCATCCAGGGGAGAAGTATTCTTTTTGCGGAGCCATCACTGCAAACGGTCCCAGGGTTCATGAATATTTGCAGGAGATGAATCGGGAAGTCCTTAGCAGGTACGACCTTATCACCGTAGGGGAGACAACCTGTGTGACTTTGGATGAGGCAAAAAAATACGCCAGAAGCGATGGAAAAGAATTGAATATGGTTTTCCAGTTTGAGCATATGGACGTGGATTCCGATGAGTATGGAAAGTGGACGGATAAAAAGCTGTATCTCCCGGATTTAAAGAAAGTACTAAACCGTTGGGAAAAGGGATTGGAAGGTGTGGCATGGAACAGCCTATACTGGGACAACCATGACCAGCCCAGAGTGGTTTCCAGATGGGGAAATGATTCCGACCAATACAGAGAGTTGTCCGCAAAAATGCTGGCCACCTGTCTTCATATGATGGAGGGAACTCCCTATGTATATCAGGGAGAAGAACTGGGTATGACCAACATGCATTTTACCGACATTTCTCAGTGTGATGATATTGAAGAGAAAAATATATACGTGGATTTGGTACAGGATGCAAAGGTCTACACCCATGAGCAGATGATGGATATTATCAGCAAAAAAGGTCGGGATAATGCCAGAACACCTATGCAGTGGGATACCACTGAAAATGCCGGATTTACCACGGGAACACCTTGGTTGGGAGTGAATCCAAACTACACTACTATCAATGCTGCAGACCAGGTGGAGGATGAAAATTCCATCTATAACTATTACAAAAAACTTATTCAACTGCGAAAAGAAGAAGACATTATTGTCTATGGAAATTATGAGAGTTTGGAAGAAGAGGATGAGAATCTTTATATTTACACCAGAAGCCTTCAGAACAAAAAACTTCTGGTTATCTGTAATTTCACAGACAAGGATTTAAAGGTTCCGGACTCTGTAAGAGAGATGGTGGAGAAGAACCGGGGAATCCTCATCAGCAATTATAAAGAAGGGGCAGAAAGACTCCGCCCCTATGAGGCTACGGTTTATTTGGTATAGAGGCATTGACAAAGTGACTTTATGCGTATAGAATTAAACCTAGTAAAATACTAGGAATATAAGCGGATACCTACACGTATCCGCTTTTTGAGTGAAAGAGGTTTTCATGTTAAATCAATTTTCAAGAACATCCCTTCTTTTGGGAGAAGAGGCAGTAGAAAAATTAAAGGAATGCAAAGTGGCAGTTTTCGGCATTGGCGGCGTGGGCGGCTATGTCTGTGAAGCCCTGGTGAGAAGCGGGGTTGGCGCTTTTGATTTGGTGGACGATGACAAGGTTTGTCTTACCAACCTGAATCGACAGATTATTGCTACCAGAGAAACCGTGGGCAAATACAAGGTGGATGTAATGAAGGATAGGATTCTTTCCATTAATCCGGATGCAGAGGTTACCATTCACAAATGTTTTTTCCTGCCGGAAAATGCAGCAGATTTTCCTTTTGAGGAATATGACTATGTGGTGGATGCGGTGGATACCGTCACTGCAAAGCTTGAGATTATTCTTCGGGCGAAGGAGATGGGAGTTCCGGTTATCAGTGCCATGGGAGCAGGAAATAAGTTGGATCCCAGCAGATTTCAGGTGGCAGATATCTACAAGACCACCATGGACCCATTGGCAAGGGTTATGCGTCGGGAATTAAAAAAGAGAAATGTCAAACATTTAAAGGTGGTATACTCCGACGAGAAGCCAATCGAGCCTTTGGAAGATATGGAGAGCAGTTGTAGGACAGGATGCATCTGCCCACCGGGAGCCAAGCACAAGTGCACGGAACGAAGAGCGATACCGGGAAGCATCGCTTATGTGCCAGCGGTGGCAGGCTTGATTATTGCCGGAGAAGTGGTTAAGGATTTGAGTGAGAGCAAGTAGTACTCGAAAAAGGAGTTTTTCTATGAAAAATGACAAATTCTTGAAATTAGAAAAGAATATATGTAAGGTAGTAAAGGAAGAGCAAATAAAATTGGGATATCAAAGCGAGACCATTCGGTTATACTATCCCTTGGAGTCATTAAATCTCCTGTTGTCTATGGATTGTAACACAGAGGAAATGCGGCAGGTTTTAGGTGAATTTGCCAAAAGTGTATGTCCGCGATTGGGAGAGGTTCAAATTTCCCATAGGGGAGAACGTTTTTGTATTTGTCTTCCGCCGGAAGCGGCTGACTATGTAAATGAGAATACTCCGAAAGAAGGTTTTTTATATGACTTGATTGCTGTGGTGGGAACTCACTATGCAACCATGTCCCAGGTGGAAGAGGTGTTTGGAAAATACTCTGCCGGTGTGTGCAGGGAGAGGATGGACACCGAAGACTTTGACGAATTGCTTTACTTTGAGGACGGAGTCCCGGATGAGGATTATTATTGCTTTAAAACGGAGGGAGAGCACTTGATTTACCACCGTTTTACAAAAGAAGATTATCAGGCATTATTTGGAAAATAAACAGAAAGAAGAGATGAGTAAGATGGAAGAAATCAGACAGGGATATTATACCGGAGAGAGACCCCTCTTTGCCGGAAAAGATTTAAAAATAGTGGATACCATTTTTGGAGAGGGAGAATCTCCTTTAAAAGAGAGTAAAAACATCGAACTGTTGGACAGTATGTTCAAATGGAAATATCCCCTTTGGTATAGCAATCAGGTAAGCGCAAAAAACTGTACCTGGTTTGATATGGCAAGGGCCGGTGTGTGGTATTCAAACCACGTTACCGTGGAGGACTGTGCCATCGAGGCACCAAAGAATTTCAGACGTTGTAAGGACCTTGTAATCAAAAATACATCCCTTCCCAATGCCCAGGAAACTCTTTGGCACTGTGACGAGGTTGTCTTAGAACAGGTGGTGGCAAAGGGAGATTATTTTGCCATGAATACCAACAACCTAAAGGTGGACGGGCTTATTTTGTATGGAAACTATTCCTTTGACGGATGTCATAATGTGGAAGTACGAAACTCTAAACTCTTGTCCAAGGATGCTTTTTGGAATACAGAAAATGTAACGGTATACGACTCCTATATTTCAGGGGAGTATCTGGGATGGAATGCGAAGAATCTGACCTTGATTAACTGCACCATCGAGAGCTTGCAGGGAATGTGTTACATTGACAATCTGGTGATGAAAAACTGTAAGTTGATTAATACAACTCTGGCTTTTGAGTACTCTACCGTTGATGCTGAAATAAACAGCAAAATTGACAGCGTGATGAATCCTGCCGGGGGAACCATTACCGCAGATGAAATTGGTGAGTTGATTATTGAAAAGGACCGGGTGAATCCGGATAAAACTGTAATCACATGCAGGGGGTAATCGTATGAAATATGATTTTGACAAGGTGGTAAACCGAAGAGATACCTATTCTTTGAAATGGGATGTAAAGGAAAATGAGCTCCCTATGTGGGTGGCAGATATGGACTTTGAGACGGCACCGGAAATTATAAATGCCATTGAAAAGAGAGCGGCTCACGGGGTTTTTGGCTACACTGATGTACCAAAGGAATGGTATCAGGCGATTTGTAATTGGTGGGAGATGCGACATCATTTTCAAATGCAGCAGGACTGGCTGATGTTTTGTACCGGAGTGATTCCGGCTATCTCAAGTATTGTGAGAAAGCTGACCACTCCCAATGAAAACGTGGTGATACAGACACCGGTTTACAACATTTTCTTTAACTCTATTGTTAACAACGGCTGTCGTGTTCTGGAGAGTCCTCTGGTATACGAAAATGGGCTGTACAGAATTGACTGGGAGGATTTGGAGGAGAAACTGGCAAATCCTCAGACCACTCTTATGATTCTCTGCAATCCTCAAAATCCGGCAGGAATTATATGGGACCAAGAGACACTGGAAAAAATCGGGGACTTATGTGCAAAGCATCACGTGACAGTGATTGCCGATGAGATTCACTGTGATTTGACAGATCCGGGGAAGGAGTACATTCCTTTTGCATCTGTTTCGGGAAACTGCAGGGAAAACAGTATTACCTGTATTGCCCCTACCAAGACCTTTAACATTGCAGGACTGCAGACAGCAGCGATTATGGTGCCAAACCCACAGCTTCGCTACAAGGTCAACCGTGCCATCAACACAGATGAGGTGGCAGAGCCAAATGTGTTTGCGGTTACAGCTGCCATTGCTGCATATCAGGAAGGGGCAGAATGGCTAGATGAGCTGAGAGCCTACATTTATGAAAATAAACAGACGGTAAAACAGTATATCCAAGAACACATACCGGAGATTACCGTGGTGGATTCCGAAGCTACTTACCTTCTCTGGCTGGATTGTTCAAAGATTACACAGGATACAGACATTTTTCTGAAAAAGTTACGTAAAGAGACAGGACTGTTCTTGTCCCTGGGCAGTATTTACGGTGGCAATGGGAAATGCTTTGCCAGAATGAATCTTGCCTGCCCGAGAGCAACGGTTTTGGATGGACTGCACCGACTGGAAAAAGGAGTGCATTAATCCATGGAACAAAAGAAAAGTATATTTGAAAATAAGAGATTGGTGCCGCTTCTGGCATTGATTGCTGTATTTGCATGGGGCTGTGCTTACCCGCTGATTAAAATCGGGGTGGCACAGTTCCATATTGCCGCTGATGATATTGGCGGAAAGACACTGTTTGCCGGAATTCGATTTCTTTTGGCAGGAATTGTGGTGTTGGCACTGGCAAAGATAAAGAAGAGAGATTTTGCCATTCAAAAGACGGATTGGAAATGGGTGCTGGGGTTTGCCTTTGTAAATACGGCACTCCATTATTTTTGCTTTTATCTGGGAGTTTCTAACAGCCCGGGGTCAAGGGCATCCGTTTTGAATTCTCTCAGCACATTTTTGCTGGTCTTTTTAGCTTGCGCATTTTTCCCGGAGGAACATGTCACAAAGAAGAAGGTTATAGGATGTGCTGTGGGATTTTTGGGACTGCTCCTTTTGAATGTGGGAAGTGGAATGGCAGCCGCATTCACCTTTATGGGAGACGGAATGATTATTATTAACTGTCTTTGTTCGGCGTTTGGTGGGATTTTGACCAGAGTTGTCTGCCGGAAGATGGACGCGGTGGTGGCAACAGGATTCAGCCTTGGTTTAGGTGGCGTGATGCTGATTGTGGCCGGTCTTGTTATGGGAGGAAGAATTTCTGTGGTTACGCCGAAGGGAATTTTTGTCCTGTTTTTGTTGGTTTGTATTTCCTCGGTGGCCTTTTATATTTATAATCAGTTGATAAAATTACACCCGGTGGGACAGGTGGCAATTTATAATTCCCTGATTCCTATTTTTGGAATTTTGATGTCCTGTCTGCTTTTGGGAGAGCCTTTTGTGGCCAAGTATATTTTGGCCGGAATTTTAGTTGCAATTGGTGTATATATTCTAAATTATAACTAGGAAAGACATTTTTTTTGTGCTATAATTCAAGCATAAGTTCAGAATATAAAAGCATAAGTTTTTAGAAATACAGATAGATTGGGTTAGCCAGATGAGACAGCGAATGGAATACAACTATGGCATTAATTTCCTGAGAGCAGTAGCCATCATTGGAATTGTGCTTTATCATATATTTCCCCTGACCATTCAGGGAGGATTTTTGGGAGTATGTATTTTCTTCTTGATTTCGGGATACCTTCTTGCAAAGCAGACAAACCTCAGTTGGAGAAATCAGGAATTTTCAGTTAGAAAATATTATATTAAAAAGTTTTTGAGAATATATCCGCCACTTTATATTATGGTGATGACGGTGTTGGCCTATTTTACTCTTTTCCAGAGACCCTTATTATTAGGGGCCAGGGAGGAAACTGCCAGCATTTTTCTGGGTGTAAATAACTGGTGGCAGATGGCGACACATGCGTCCTATTTTATGCAGATTACCGAGCACTCTCCTTTTACCCACTTGTGGTATATGGGTGTGGAGATGGAGTATCTGTTGTTGTGTCCGTTACTGTTTTGGCTTTACCATAAGATAAACGAAAAGACAAAAGAAAAGGGCGGAATGATATTCCTTTTATTACTGATTGTAGCATCCGGCGTTCTCATGGCGGTTTTGTTTCATAGCAGAGGGGTAAACCGGGTGTATTACGGAACAGATACCAGAGCATTTACCTTCCTTATGGGGGTCTGCCTAGGACTTGGAGAAGATTCTTTACAGCAGAAGCTTCCCCTGTGGTTCTTTGAAAAATGCAGCAGGATTATTTTCGCCGTTTGTTTAGGCGTTACAATTGCACTGTTTGTACTGGTGCAGGGAGAGTCCGCCTGGCTCTATCAGGGCGGGATGGTTGCCATTAGTCTGTTGTTCGCTCTGTTAGTGTTTTCTATGAACTGCGTAAAAGGGCAGGAACTCCTGTTTACTAAGAGCAGGATTTTACAGTTTATCGGGAAAAAGAGTTATTATATTTATCTGTGGCATTACCCGATTTTGTTTGTATGGTTGTATCTGTTTTAAAAAGAAAGATGGTATCCTATGAAGGAAAAGTTTAATTGGAAAAAATGGTTAAAATGGATTCTGGTTATTGTCATTACCGTGATTGCCGGCTATGGACTGGTGATTGCACCGTCAAAGGCGTCTGACCATTTGGCGGATAATTTAAAACAGGAATTTGCCCAGAATAAAAAGATGTTAAAAGAGCAGGAAAAGTCCAGAAAGAAATCATCGGACGCCAAGGAGACTTCTTCGGAAGAGACTTCAAAAAAAGAAGATGCCAAGAGCAAACCGGCAGACACCAGAGTCACTATGGTGGGAGATTCTGTGATGCTTGGAGCAGTGCCAAGTCTGATGGAGGAATTGCCGGATAGTATCATTGATGCCCAGGAAAGTCGACAGGTTGTTGAGGCTATGGATATTTTAAAGGATCTGCAGAGCCAGGATAAGCTGGGAGGAACCGTGGTAATTGAGTTGGGAATCAACTCTTACTTTGCGGAGTCAAAGGGACAGGAAATTATAGATTATCTAGGAAAAGACAGAAAAATATATTGGGTAACCGTGTATGGAAAATATTTGCAGGATCAGACCAAGATTAATGACGTGATTATGGATTTGGCGAAGCAAAATGACAATGTAGAAGTGATACGTTGGGATCAGGAGGGAGAGAAGCATCCTGAGTGGTTCTACAACGATGGAATTCATCTAAATGGTGAGGGACGGACGGGGTTTGCCCAGGTCATTCACTCAGCATTGGAAGGTGATACAAAATAAAAGGGGTGTAGACAAGGGGAGTCAACACTGCTCAGAAAACAGATAACTGTTTTCAAAATATAAAGCATAAGGAGAGGAGAAGGAACATGATAAATATTCCAGAAGCTAAAATTGGTGTGGTTGCAGTCAGCCGTGACTGTTTCCCGGAAAGTCTTTCAGTATCAAGAAGGGAAGCCTTGATGAAGGCGGTAAAAACAAAATATCCAGAGTTGGATGTATATGAGTGCCCGATTTGTATCGTGGAGAGTGAAATCCATATGGTACAGGCACTTGAGGATATTAAGAAGGCGGGATGTAACTCTTTGGTAGTGTACCTTGGCAACTTTGGACCTGAAATTTCTGAGACATTGCTGGCAAAACACTTTGAGGGACCAAAGATGTTTATTGCAGCAGCAGAGGAGCACGGAGACAGCCTTTTGGATGGACGTGGGGATGCTTACTGTGGAATGCTCAATGCAAGTTACAACTTAAAACTCCGCAATATCAAAGCGTACATACCTGAGTATCCGGTTGGGGATGCAGAGGACTGCGCAGATATGATTGCAGAGTTTGCTCCGATTGCCAGAGCTGTTGTGGCATTAAATGACTTAAAGATTATCAGCTTTGGCCCAAGACCACTGAACTTCCTGGCATGTAATGCACCAATCTATCAGTTGTATCAGATGGGCATTGAGATTGAGGAAAATTCAGAACTTGATTTGTTCGAGGCATTTAACAAGCACGCAGGAGATTCCAGAATCCCTGAAGTGGTAGCAGATATGGAAGCGGAACTGGGAGCAGGCAATAAAAAGCCTGAAATTTTAGACAAGCTTGCCCAGTATGAATTGACCCTTTTGGATTGGATTGAGGATCACAGAGGTTATCGCAAATATGTTTGTATTGCAGGAAAGTGCTGGCCGGCATTCCAGACCCAGTTTGGATTTGTGCCATGCTATGTAAACAGCCGTCTGGCAAAGAGAGGTATTCCGGTATCCTGTGAAGTAGATATCTACGGAGCACTCAGTGAGTTCATCGGAACAGTCATCAGTCAGGATGCATGTACTCTGCTTGACATTAACAATTCCGTACCAAAGGATATGTACAAGGAAGACATCCAAGGCAAATTTGATTACACATTAAATGATACTTTTATGGGATTCCATTGCGGAAACACAGCTTCAGACAAGTTGTCCTTCTGTGAGATGAAATACCAGAAGATTATGGCAAGAAGCCTTCCAATCGAAGTGACTAACGGAACTCTTGAGGGCGACATCGCTCCCGGAGACATCACCTTCTTCCGTATTCAGTCAACTTCTGATGCAAAGCTTCGTGCTTACATTGCACAGGGTGAAGTCCTTCCGGTAGCCACCAGATCCTTTGGCTCCATCGGTATCTTTGCCATCCCTGAGATGGGACGTTTCTATCGTCACGTTTTGATTGAAAAAAACTTCCCACATCACGGAGCCGTTGCCTTTGGTAACTACGGAAAAGCCCTCTTTGAGGTCTTCAAATACATCGGAGTTCCGGTGGAAGAAATCGGCTACAACCAGCCGGCAGGTGTTCGTTACCCAACGGAAAATCCATTCCACTAATACCTTATCATCAGATATACCAAGCGGGTTCTCTCAAAGAACCCGCTTTTTTCATTGCTCCCAAATCCATTTAGTCCTATAATAGTAACCAATAGCCGGGCTTCTACCAATATTACCTATCCCGGGTAACCGGACATCTATTGTGGCAGTAAAACTATCCGGATGCTTTTTCTTAAAGCATATGGATAGTTTTGACTCCACAATGGATGCTGAGTTTTGAGAAAGGGGTAATATTGGTGGAAGCCCGGCCGGAAAATACGAAGAGGATAGGAGAATGAACTTGAAAAAGGGAATTATTTTTGATATGGATGGAACACTTTGGGATTCGGCGGAGAATGTGGCGAAGTCCTGGTGTGTGGCATTGGCGAAGTGTGGTCATGGTGAGTGTAAGGTAACCAAAGAGGACATGTATCGGGTGATGGGAAAGACTATGGATAAGATTGCGGAGGAGTTGTTTCCCTTTGCCAAAGGCGAGGAACAGAAGCATCTGTTGCAGGAGTGCTGTGTGATTGAAAATGACTATCTGAGAGAGAAGGGTGGAGAACTGTATCCTAAGCTGAGAGAGACTATGGAGGTTCTGAAGGAGAAGTATCATTTGTATATTGTGAGCAACTGTCAGGCGGGATATATTGAGGCTTTTTTGGATTACTATCAGTTCCATGATTTGTTTGAAGATATTGAGTGTTATGGCAATAATGATTTGCCAAAGGGGGATAATATCCGTTTGGTTGTAGAGAGAAATCATCTGGATCAGGCTGTATATGTGGGAGATATTCAGGGAGATTATGATGCCACTATGTCAGCAGGACTTCCTTTCATTCATGCAGCTTATGGGTTTGGAACAATTGCTGCTGAGGTTCCAAAGATTCAGGCATTGGAGGATTTGCCGGTGGTGGTGCCACAGGTACTTGGAGAATAATTTATGGTAAAAAATATACTTTTGGATATGGATATGACCATCCTGGATTTTGACAAGGCAGAGCATCAGGCACTACAGAGAGCCTTTGAAGCTCTGGGATTGGGATTTGATGAAGGGGTCTATCAGGAGTATCATGAGATTAATAAGGAACAGTGGAGGCTGTTGGAACAGGGACTTCTCACCAGGGATAAGTTAAAGCACAGACGATTTGAGGTGTTGTTTGAACGCAGAAAGATTGAAATTCCACCGGAAATCGGGGCAGAAAAGTATGAATCTCTCTTGGCGGAGGGCTATGATTATATGCCGGGTGCAAAGGAGATGTTGGAAAGTCTGGCGGGAAAATATAAGTTATATATTGTCTCCAACGGTTCTTCACAAATCCAGCACAGCCGTATTGCCGGGGCAGAGTTAGAACCCTATTTTGATGGGATTTACATATCAGAAGACATAGGATTTAACAAACCGGATAAGGCATTTTTTGAACAGTGTTTCCGAGATATCAAAGAAAAATCGAAAGAGGACTTATGCCTGGAAGAAACGGTTTTGATAGGTGATAGTCTGACCTCTGACATTCAAGGAGGAAAAAATGCAGGAGTCAGAACCATTTGGTTTCATCCGAAAGGAATGATTGCCGGTGAGATAAAACCGGATTATGAGATTACAGATTTAGGTGAGATTTCAGAATTACTGCAACGTATTTAGGACTCATGGAGATAACAGGTTTCGTGACGAAAAAAGAATGTAGATCGAGACAACAGATAGGAGAAAAGAGGTTGCTATGATTAACGAGAAGTATAAGGCTATGTTAGGCGGAAAATCTATTATTCGGGAGTTGAGCGAATACGCCACCGCCAGAGGAAATGAAATTGGATATGAAAATGTCTTTGACTACAGCTTGGGAAATCCCAGTGTGCCCTGTACTAAGGGATATACAGATGCTGTGATTTCTCTTCATCAGGAAATGAATCCTATGGCTTTGCACGGATACAGCCCGTCCACCACCATTCCTTCTGTGAGACAGGCGGTGGCAGAGAGCTTAAACCGACGCTTTGGAATGGATTATTCTATGGAGCATATTTTTATGACCACCGGTGCAGCCGGGGCTTTGGCCCACGCGCTTCGGGCAGTAACCCAGCCTGGAGATGTGGTGCTTACCTTTGCACCGTTTTTCCCGGAATACACTCCTTATGTGGAGGGCACACAGGCGAATCTTAGGGTAGTTCCTGCCAATGTGGAGGATTTTCAGATTAATTTTTCTGCCTTTGAAAAAATGCTGGATGAAAATGTGATGGCAGTTTTGATTAACACTCCAAATAACCCTTCCGGTATTGTGTATTCTGAGGAAACCATAAAAAAATTGGCAGAAGTTCTGGAAAGAAAACAAAAGGAATACGGACATGATATTTTCCTGATCAGTGACGAACCTTATCGGGAAATTCTCTTTGATGGCAGAAAGGCGCCTTATCCAAGTAAATATTATTCCAATACCCTGAGTTGTTATTCATTTTCAAAAAGTTTAAGTCTGCCGGGAGAACGTATCGGTTATGTGGCGGTAAATCCAAAAGCCGTCGATGCAGATATTCTGGTGGCAATGATGGCACAAATCAGTCGTGGCACAGGACACAACTGTCCTTCTTCCTCTATTCAGCTGGCAGTAGCTGAGGTTTTGGATGAGACCAGTGATTTATCCGTATATGAGACTAATATGAATCTTTTATACGATGCATTGGTGGAGTTGGGCTTTGAAGTTGTCCGTCCGGGGGGGACCTTTTATATTTTCCCCAAGGCGTTGGAAGCGGATGCAAATGCCTTTTGTATGAAGGCAAAAAAATATGATTTGATTTTAGTGCCTTCCGATAATTTTGGAGTAACTGGTTATTTCCGGATGGCTTACTGCATAGACACCGAGAAGGTGAAACGCTCGATTCCGGTATTAAAAAAATTTGTGGAGACAGAGTACCCCAACCGGTAGTTTCATTGTTGTCTGCAATAGACATTAGAATATGACGCAGAAAAAAGATGCTTGACAATCCAAGCATCTTTTTCGTATACTAAGTGTACTAAGAGTGATAGTACACTTAGAAAGGAGAGGAAAGGATGGTTTTTATTGATTATCAGGATGGGACACCTATCTATGAGCAGATTGTAAATCAGTTCAAGAACCGCATTGTAAAGGGTGTCTTATCAGCCGATGAAAAACTTCCCTCTGTGAGAGGATTGGCGATGGAGTTGTCCATCAATCCCAATACCATACAAAGGGCATATACGGAGCTGGAGCGACAGGGATATATTTACAGCGTGAAAGGAAGAGGAAATTTTGTTTCGGGGAAGGGAAATCTCAGGGAGCAGAAACAAATGGAGATACTTGAACGGCTGGAGGCTCTGGTGACGGAGGCGGAGGAAGCCGGCATCGAGAGCCGTGTTTTGACGGATTATATACAGCAGAAGGGAAAGAAGGGGGAAAAAAGATGATTCAATTATTGAGTGTGACAAAAAAATTTGGCGAACAGACAGCTTTGGACCATGTAAGCCTTTCTGTTTTTGATCATCAGATCTGTGGTTTGCTGGGAACCAATGGTGCGGGAAAGTCTACGGCTATGCGTCTGATTTGCGGGATTGACACCTGGGACAGTGGGAAAATTGTGGTGGATGGTGAAGAGGTCTACGATAACGTAAATGCCAAGAAAAAAATGTTTTTTTGCAGTGATTCACCATTTTATTTTCCACATAGCAACAGTTTAGAAATGGCCGGATATCTGGAACAGTTTTATGAGGGATTCCGAATGGATTTGTTTTTAAAGTGGATGGATGTTTTTCAGTTGGACGTGAAAAGAAAAATCGGTACCTATTCCAAGGGTAAGAAAAAGCAGCTTTCTCTTTTGCTGGGATTGGCATCCCAGACAAAATACCTGTTATGTGATGAAACCTTTGATGGGTTGGATCCGGCGATGCGTCAAGCGATAAAGACTTTGATTATCGGTGAAATGGCAGAAAGAGATTTGACGGTGATTATTTCTTCACACAATCTGCGGGAGCTGGAGGATTTCTGTGACAGCGTGATTTTAATGCATCAGGGGGATGTGCTTCTGGCGAAGTCTTTGGATGAGGCTAAGGCAAACTGCTTCAGGGTACAGTGTGTACTTAAGAAGGAAGAGGACATGGAAGTGTTAAAGTCCCGTTTGTCAGTGCAAAATCTGAAGCGGCATGATACTATGTATACTTTTACGGCGGAATGCACAAAGGAACAGATGAATCAGGCAATGGAAGGTATAGAGACAGCTTATTTCGAGTTGAAATCACTGAGTCTGGAAGAACTCTTTATTATGGAAACGGAGGTGGCAGGATATGACATCAAAAACGTCCTTTTGGAAACAATGTAAGACGGAAATCAAACGCCAGGGATATATGTTTGGTATTTGCGCAATAGCTTATCTGATGATTATGATATTTGTAATCAATGGTATGTTGTCTGACTACAGGGAAGCCATTGTGGGGGAAGATGCCGGGGAATATTTAAAGGTATATGTGGCACAGTATCAAAAGGGCCTGTTGTGGACAGTTTCCGGCTGGGACGGCTTCCTGCTTTTAATCAGTTTAGGTTTAGGATTTATCTGTGCCATCCAGGCGTATGGGTGGATTAACAAAGCAAATCAGATTGATTTTTACGGAGCGCTGCCGGTAAAGAAGAGCCATCGATTCTGGGGGTTAAATCTGGTACAGTTTTTAGCCTGCATCAGCGGTCTTTTCATTACCCAGATAGTGGCAAACATTATGATTGCCGCAAGTGGCTTGTGGACCGGTAAAATGATACCTATGTCTTTGCTTGGAATTTTGCTTGGGGGACTGACGTTTCTGGCATCTTACGGATTGACTCTGATTGCGGTAATGCTCACCGGAAACAGTTTGTTAGCCACCTTGGGAGGGGCATTTTTGCTTCTGGTGGAAAGTATTGTCTACACATTGAAGAACTCCTATGTAGAGATGTTTTATAATTCCGTTTACTATATGCAGATACAGAGCAGGCGGATTCCCTTTGGGATTACTCCCTTGTCCGGAGTATTAAAAATCACCTCTGCCAAAAATTACTGGGGTGGCGGGGCGGAAAGTCTGTCAGACCAGAAAGGTGTGGTGGCACTGGGAGCGGGGATGCTTCTGGTACAGATGATTGTATTTTTTGCTGTCGCCTATTTTATCTACAAAAAGCGTCCGGCATTAAACGGAGAAAAGCAGATGATTTTTGCCTGGAGCAAACCGGTGATTAAGGTTGCTATCTTGGTGGTAGGTGCTTTGAGCGTGGGCATCTTTGGTGCGGTGTTTCAGAATAACCACCCACAGGCGGGGGGTTTTGGCCTGATTGCAGGACTTCTGGTGATTCAGGTGGTAGTACAGTCTTTAATGGATGGAAATATCCGTTTCTGTTTTAGGGGATGGAAAAGTTTCCTGGTGGGTGCTGCCATTTCTCTGCTGGTGTTTGGCTTTTATGCAGGAGACTGGTCCGGCTTTGATTCTAAGATTCCGGAACAGAAAAATCTTTCCTATGTATCATGGTTGATAAGAGATGGAGGAGATAATTCGGTGCTGGCAGATGACGGTCAGGTGATAAGTAATGAACATGATATTTTAGAGAGCAGAAAATTTGAGGACGCTGACAGTATGGATGCATTGCTATCCACGCTAAAACGGGCAAGGAAATCCCATGCAGACGGAAAAATTTCCGTAGGCTCCCAGGAAAGTTCGAATGAAAATGTAAGAGCCATTCATGTGAAATATCAGACAAAGGACGGAAAGACAGAGTATCGTTCTTATTACCTGGAGGATAAAGATATTCAGTATTTGAAAGAACGGGTTGCTTCTAATACACAAAACCGTAAAGCGCAGAAACCGTTTTCCGTCACCGGTCTGAAGAATTGGTGGAAAAACGGTGGAAAGACCACTTTGATTTATCAGAATCAGACTTTATTGGGGGATAGTTATACAGCTACCGGTCAGGAGGATGTGGAAAAATTGATTCATCTGGCAGAACAAAGTTATTTGAACAGACAGGGGGAGACAGAGATAAACCAACCGGTGGTTGGAATTTTTGAATTGCAACTCCGGGGGGCCGGTGAAAGTTCTTATATGGATACTATCAATATTCCGGTGTATGCTGCGGATAAAGAGATGATCAAGGAATTGACCAGACGAAGCTGGCTGGCGAAGGAGGATGTAGCGGATGCCAGTGAAGAGGTAGCTATGGTTGAGGTGAACGCAGACAGCATAGATGGTGGAAGTATCAGCAAAACCTGGTCTCCGGACACAAAAATTGGGCAGTTGGTTTTAAAAAGTATTGTGATTGACCGGAATTTTCCCATTAACTCTGAGAATCTTTTCCGGGACAATCAATATCAGGTGACGGTTTATCTCAAGGATGGAAGCAGTTGTGACGGGTATTTTCCTACGGGCAAAATACCACAGGAAGTGACAGATTATTTTGACAAAGCAGACAATAGGGAAAACTAAAAAAAGATGCTGAAAAAAGGCACTTGTTATCTTATAATTAACACATAGGATAGCAGGTGTCTTTTGTATTGTGAGAGAGATAGGAGAGAGCATATGGCAACCATTAGTTTATGCATGATTGTAAAGAATGAGGAGAAAATTCTGGGACGTTGTCTGGACAGCCTTTCGAGACTGATGGATGAGATTATTATTGTGGATACCGGGTCCACAGATGCCACCAAGGAAGTGGCAAAGAGATATACAGATTTGGTATATGATTTTAAGTGGCAGGATGATTTCGCCGCTGCCAGAAACTTCTCCTTTTCCAAGGCAACTATGGAGTATATCTATGCTCCGGATGCAGATGAGGTTTTGGATGAAGAAAACAGAGAAGCCTTTGCCAGGTTAAAGGAAGCACTTCTTCCGGAGATTGATATTGTGCAGATGAAATACGAGACGGTGACAGAGTACAACACGGTGTTAAATGCCGCCACTGAGTATCGGCCAAAGCTTTTTAAGAGACTGCGCACCTTCCGGTGGGAAGACCCGATTCATGAGACGATACGGTTGCAGCCGGTGGTGTTTGACAGTGATATTGTCATCCGGCATATGCCACAAAATCTGCACAGCAAGCGGGATTTTTCTGTGTTTGAAAAATGGATTCAAAAGCAGGAAATTTTGTCAGACAAGTTAGTTAAAATGTATGCCATGGAGTTGATGAAAACGGGAGATGGGGAAGATTTAAAGAATGCCCGCAGTTATTTTTTTAATCTCTATGAAAATAGTGACAATCAGGAACACAGAGAGTATGGAGCCTGTGTTTTGGCAAAGGATTATCGTCTGTCCGGTCAGGATTATGAGTTTATGAAGTTGGCGTTAAAGGATGTGGCGGTGGAGCCTGTGGCTGAAATCTGTTATCAGCTGGGACAGTATTATCTGGATAAAGGAGATGCAAAGGAGGCAAGTCTCTGGTTTACCAATGCTGTTTATGAGACAGAACCGATACTGGATATTCATCAAGGCGGGGATTTGGCTCTGCAGGGATTGGTGGACTGCTATGAACAATTATTGCAGGGCAAATGTTCTTCTGTGGAGGAAGATTATTATGGGGACTGTCTGCAGCAGGCCAAGGTTGCGTTGAGCCGGTGGAAGTTGCCGGAAGAATAAAAATAAGTGAAGATAATTCTCTGGTGTCGATAATTGACACCGGGAAATTTTTGGGTTGTAAAGGCATCCGTATCGTGCTAACATAAGAGTATGGTAAAAATTTAACAATCTTTATGTGATGATGCGATCGGAGGAATTACAATGGATTTTGCAAAAGAATATCAGGAAAAACTGGTTACGGCGGATGAAGCGGTAAAGGTGGTAAAATCAGGAGATTGGGTGGACTACGGATGGTGTACCGGAACACCGGATGCCCTGGACCGGGCTTTGGCTAAGAGAACGGAAGAGTTGACGGACGTAAAGGTGCGAGGCGGTATTTTGTTAAAGCCCCTTGCCATTTTTGAGAGAGAAGATGCAGGAGAGCATTTCTGTTGGAATTCATGGCATATGAGTGGATTGGAGAGAAAACTGATTGCAAGAGGATGTGCGTATTATAGTCCTCTTCGTTATTCGGAACTTCCAAGATATTACAGAGAACACATTAAGCCAAACGATGTGGCAATGTTTGTGGTTGCGCCTATGGATTCCCACGGATATTTCAACTTCGGACCAAATGCCTCCCATATGATGGCTATGTGTGAAAATACAAAGCATATTATTGTTGAGGTCAATGAAAATATGCCGAGATGTCTCGGTGGAACGGAAGAAGGCATACATATTTCAAAAGTAGAAGCCATTGTTCAGGGAGACAATCCTCCAATCGGTGAGATGGGAGCCGGCGGAGCGCCTACAGAGGTGGACAAAGCGGTGGCAAAATTGATTGTAGAGGAAATTCCAAATGGTGCATGTTTACAGCTTGGAATCGGTGGAATGCCAAATACCGTAGGCTCTATGATTGCAGAGTCTGATTTGAAGGATTTGGGAGTACATACGGAAATGTATGTGGATGCTTTTGTGGACATTGCAAAAGCCGGAAAAATCAATGGTTCAAAGAAAAACATTGACCGTTTCCGCCAGACCTATGCCTTCGGTGCAGGGACGAAAAAAATGTACGATTATCTGGATGAAAATCCGGAGATGATGAGCGCACCGGTGGATTATACCAATGACATCCGTCAAATTAGCGCACTGGACAATTTTATTTCTATTAACAATGCCGTAGATGTGGATTTATATGGTCAGATTAATGCAGAGTCCGCAGGCACAAAGCATATTAGCGGAGCGGGCGGTCAGCTGGATTTTGTGCTGGGAGCTTATCTATCCAAGGGAGGAAAGAGTTTTATCTGTTGTTCCTCAACCTTTACCACAAAGGATGGACAGGTGAAATCCCGTATTGTTCCTACTTTGGCACCGGGGTCTGTGGTGACGGATACCAGAGCCAATACCCATTATCTGGTGACTGAATATGGTAAAGTCTGCTTAAAGGGTATGTCTATGTGGGAGAGAACTGAGGCAATTATTTCCATTGCACATCCGGACTTCAGAGACGAACTGATTAAAGAAGCAGAAAAAATGAAAATTTGGAGACGTAGTAATCGATAAAAGACAATAATGGGACACCCCTTTTGTTATGCTTATTTCAGGAAGAGATTGGAATAGGTATAGAAAGGGGTGTTTTTTTATGGAACGGTGTTTTACCATAGGTATTTCCACCAGAGCCTTGTTTGATTTGGAGAAAGAGCATCAGATTTTTGAGACGGAGGGGGCAGAGAGCTATGTGCGGTATCAGATTGCACATGAGGCGGATATTTTAAAGCCGGGAGCGGCCTTCCCGCTGATACAAGCTTTTCTAAAACTCAATGAGTTGGATGACAGCAGACAGATTGAGGTGGTGATTATGTCAAAAAACAGTGCAGATGCAGGACTTCGGATTTTTCATTCCATTGCATATTACGGATTGGATATCACCAGGGCGGCTCTTACCACCGGAGCGCCCATTGCACCCTATCTGACTGCTTATGGCGTTGATTTATATTTGTCTTACAGTGACAGGGATGTAAAGGATGCCATAGCATCCGGAGTGGCGGCAGGACTTTTGTTACCCGGTCCCTGCAGGAGGACAGAACCCATACACCAGATTCGGATTGCTTTTGATGGGGATGCGGTGTTATTTTCTCCTGAGGCAGAGCGGATTTTTTTGGAAAAGGGAAAGGAAGCCTTTTGTGACAGTGAAAAGGAAAAGGCGTTAGTTCCCCTGGCACCGGGACCCTTTGCCCATATTCTCCGGTTGATTGCCAGGATTCAGAAGGTGGCACCGGTGGGGAGTAACCCTATCCGCACGGCACTGGTGACAGCCAGGAGTGCGCCGGCTCATGAGCGGGTGATTCGGACTTTGCAGTATTGGGGCGTTCGGATAGACGAGGCATTTTTCCTCGGAGGAATGGATAAAAGCCAGGTGCTTTCTGCCTTTGGAGCTCATATCTTCTTCGATGATAGTGAGATGAATACCCAAAGTGCATCCAAAGTGGTTCTCTCTGCCAGAGTGCCTGTGGAAATTCGGGAAGTTGGATAATGGAGTTTTTTATGAAATCGTGATATGATATCCCTTATAGAGTGCAGAACAGGGGAGGAATTAAGATGAGTACCCGGGACGGAATGATTTGTCCATACAGTGAAAAATGCGGAGGTTGTTCCCTTTGGAATCAGGACTATGAGGAACAGCTGGATAATAAATACAGACAGGTAAATAAGTTGTTAAAGGATTTTGGAGAGGTTCCGCCGGTGATAGGGATGGGATATCCCTACCATTATCGCAATAAGGTTCATGCAGTTTTTGGCCCGGGGAAAAAGGGTCAGATTCTGTGTGGGGTGTATGAAAAGAATAGCCATCGGATTGTGGATGTGGAATCCTGTCTGATAGAGGATAAAATATCTACTGCCATCATCCGGGATATCAAGGAGCTGATGCCCTCCTTTAAAATCAAGCCTTATAACGAGGATAGCGGATATGGACTGTTGCGACATGTATTGGTACGCCGAGGATTTTCCACCGGGGAAGTGATGGTAGTGCTGGTGTTGAGTTCCCCTATACTGCCATCAAAGAATAATTTTGTGAAGGCACTTTTGAAGTTGCATCCGGAGATTACTACTATTCTGATTAATGTTAATGACAGGGATACCAGTATGGTTTTGGGAGAGCAGGAAAAGGTGATTTATGGTAAAGGCTATATTGTGGATGATATGTTGGGATGCAGATTCCGTATTTCGGCCAAGTCCTTCTATCAGGTGAATCCGGTACAGACCAAGCATCTCTATCGCAAAGCCATTGAGTTTGCCGGACTGACAGGAGAGGAGCGGGTGCTGGATGCATACTGCGGAACCGGAACCATTGGATTGATAGCCGCAGCCCATGCCAAGGAAGTGATGGGAGTGGAGTTAAACTACGAGGCAGTGGGAGATGCTATCCAAAACGCCAAGCAGAACAAGATTAAAAACGAGAGATTTTTGTGCGCGGATGCCACAGAATATATAGTAGATGTGGCAAAAATGGGAGAGCACTTTGATGTGGTCTTTATGGATCCTCCAAGGGCCGGAAGTACCAAAGCCTTTGTGGAGGCGCTGGTGGAATTGGCACCGGAGCGGGTGGTTTACATTTCCTGTAATCCGGAAACCTTAGCCAGAGATTTGAAGTGGTTTGGCAGGGAGTATCAGGTGGAGCAGATTCAGCCATATGATATGTTTCCGTTTACGGACCACATTGAGAGCGTGGTTCTGTTGAATAAAGTACAGAATCCGATTACATATCTAAATCCACAGTAGAGAGATAAAATTCCAATTTTTAGTGCTATTAAGGTAAGAACGCAACTATTTTTAACATAATAATAAATAACTGTTAAGGGATGTTGGTGGACTAATCTTTCCAACTCCCTTATAATTATGTTAAAATATATTGCAAAGGTGGTAAAAAAATGAAAAGTATAATG
>JALELK010000066.1 GCA_022768745.1 Lachnospiraceae bacterium | reverse complement strand
GTTCTGTTCCAGATTCTTGCCGGAGAAATGGAACCGGACGAAGGATCTTATAAATGGGGGGTTACCACTTCTCAGTCCTACTTCCCTAAGGACAACACCGCTATCTTTGATAACGATTTGATTATTGTGGATTGGCTGACCCAGTTTTCTGAAATCAAGGATGCCACCTATGTTCGTGGATTCCTGGGCAGAATGCTTTTTGCCGGGGAAGACGGTGTAAAGAAAATGAAGGTGTTATCCGGTGGAGAAAAAGTTCGTGTACTTCTCTCCCGTATGATGATTGAAGGGTCTAATGTATTGATTATGGATGAGCCTACCGACCACCTGGATATGGAGTCCATTACGGCTTTAAATAACGGTATCATTAAGTTCCCGGGTGTACTTTTGTTTTCTTCCAGAGATCATCAGATTGTACAGACCACTGCCAACCGTATCATTGAGATTTTGCCAAACGGCACCATTGTTGACAAGGTTTCTACTTACGACGAATACCTTGAAAGTGATGAAATGGCCCGTAAGCGTCAGGTATACTCTGCCTCTGCAGATGACGAGTCCGACAACTAAGCCTATCTTGACGATGTTTGTGTAAATATAGTATATTTTTTTCATTGAGAACTACCTGGGAGGAGGATAAATAATGAGTTTTGGTTCTAAAAAAGACATCCTTGATATCGAAGATATCTTAGACGAGGATGCGAAGGAAGAAAAAGAAGAGGTTTCTGCGGAAGAATCCACAGAGGATGACGAAAAGGAAGCAAAAAAAGCTGCCAGAAAAGAAAAACGCGAAAAGAGAGAACAGCGCAAAGCTGAAAAAGAACAGCGTCGGGAAAAAGTAGGGGAAGTAAAAGATTATTATGACGAGGACGAGATTGACCGTGATGACCCGGTTCGTATGGGTGAGTTTGTATGGTCCATTCTCTTGGCCTCTATTCCTATCGTAAATATCATCTGCCTTTGCGTATGGGCTTTCGGCAAAAATGCAAAGCCTTCCAAAAAGAACTGGGCCAGAGCAAAGCTAATCTGGGTATTGGTAGGAACCGTCATCGGTGCTATCCTTGGTGCATTTTTCATCGGTCTTATGGCCGCTGTAGGATAAAATTACATAGACGAAATAATAAAAGGGGCTGTAAATGAGGCAATTTCATTTACAGCCCTTTTTCTTATTTAATCCCGTATTCTCTCATCAATTTATCCTGAAATTCAATGTCATTTGTAGCACGCTTCATATCGTCTATACGATTGTCTGCAAGCAAGGCTGCATACAGTTGATTACATTTTTGCTCACCAATCGTGATACCCTCATCTCTCGCATAAGCCAACTGATCCGCTCTATCTCGTCTTGCTTTTTCCCGAGCCTCTATCTCCAATCGGATTCTCTTTGTCAAACTCATCTCTCTCATCATCCTGATTCCTTCTTGAATTCCCACATCACTTGACTTAATCATATCTATATCCTCCTCTGTGGTTACATTGAAAAGTTTTACCCAATCTACCAAACTATCTTCATTTGAAAATGTCTTTCGCAGTTCTATGATATGTAATTCCAGCAAGTCCGAAAAATCCTTGCCCTCTTCATCCCTTAATCGATAAATGTGGTGTCCATTTGAGTCATCCAATAAATTATAATCTAAAATACTGATGCCAATGCTACGTCGTAATCTATCATAGTCCTCACCCCAACGTAAATCATCCACATACATCTTTGCCAAATAAAACAAATTTCTCTTGTGCCAATGCTTTTGCCTGACTACCTGCATCTCTAAGTTCACCTTGGCGTTATCATTGAATTCTATCTGTACATCCAAGATTCCCTGTTTCTGATTCCTCCTTTTGCGTCCCAAAAAAGTATTCATCAGACGAACGGAGCGAATGGACTCCACTGGAACTCCAAGAGTTGCCGCCAAAAAATATCGCCTAACAACCTCGTTGGACATCAACTCCTTGAACGCAAAATCTTCTTTCAGTGACACAATCTTCATAAGCACTTCCTCCTTTGATGCTTCGCAGGAGTTCTGACTTATGTACTTCTTCAAAAATCCTGCTTTGTTTTCTAAAATAATGTGAAAAAAAGCATAGATTTTCGATTAAAATTAGATTTCCCAAGATATGAATACTTTAATCCATAGTGTAGAAATTTTCCAGAAATAAATATGCTTTGGTAGATTATATCATCCACCAAAGCATATGTGCAAGAATAAAAATTTTAACTCAACTTATCCACTGTCACCCATGTACTACAGAAGCGATAACAAAGTCGCACCTGTTGCTGCACAGATAACAATCACCAATACAATTCCAATCAAAAACATAATTAACTGTGCCTTCGCCCAGTTTGATTTTGACCCCTTTGTTCCACTGGAAAAAGCCCAAACAAACAACATAATAATGTTAACAATTGGAATACAACATAAAATCATTGTTAGTATCCAGTCTCCCACAGACACTTCCGTATCCTGAGCGTACGGCTGATAAACAGGTTGTTGATACACCGGTTGCTGATACTGGTTCTGTTGATATTGTTGCTGATAATCCACCTGCTGATACTGGGTTTGTTGATACTGCTGCTGATAATCCGCCTGCTGATATCCTGTGTTTTCCTGCTGCTTCATGTTCTCGTCCATATTTTTCCCTCCATTATGTTTACTTTTGTATATAAAACTACTTTTTTAAAACAAATCCTTCAGATCAGAAATATCCATCTTTCCGGCCGCCTTAATTGCTGAATTTACTGTATCAGGAAGATAAATTCCATACGCTTTGGTCATAATAAAAATCGCAACTACTGCAAATATAATTGCAATAATAA
>JALELK010000062.1 GCA_022768745.1 Lachnospiraceae bacterium | reverse complement strand
TACTCTCATCACAACAAAAAACGGGTCAATATATTATTATATATCAACCCGCATCTACACCAAATTCAGCCATCTTATCAATAATTCTTTGTCGAACCATTGTGGCTATTTCAGGTGTTTTCATTCCTTTATATTCTTCATAATAAATAGGTTCTAAGAAAATAACTTTTGTAGTCACTTTTCCAACATACATACTGTTAAAAGGCTTATAGGAGTCAATTAAAGCAACCGGTACAATCGGCGTCTGTGACCGAAGAACGCATTTGAAACTTCCAGGTTTAAAATGTTGTACCTTATTACGATTACGATCGTATCCGCCTTCTGAAAACAGAATATAGCGTTTTCCTTTTTTTACATCCTCCGTAATCTCGTTAATAATGGTTAAATTTTGTCGTACATTATTAATTTCTAAGCGCTTCGCCCCAAGCATGTCCACCAGTTCTTTTACAAGAAAAGAATAGGATTTTGCTTTATCCATAACGAAAGAACAAGGCTGCTTATGGGCATATATAATCCCAAGTGCATCATATTTGCCCTGATGGTTAGGAAACATAACATAACCACCCTCTTGGGGTAACGTATCCTCACCATAGACTTCAGTCTCAATCTTTCCTGAAGCTTTCATATAGTCAATCAACTTTTGTGCAAATGCATAACGCACTTCCTCTGAATAACGCTCCGGATGTTGAAACATCTTTCGCATCTTAGGAATTAAATACGGAGCACGTTTTACATTTTTTAAAATAACAAGTAAAAATCGAAACATATCTCATATTCTCCCTCAAATCACTACACTAATTATAATGATTTTTGCAGGAAAAAACAACTGTGTATCAATAAGAAGCTCTACTTAGCTACAGCCTGATAATAAGGAACTGTGAGGTAATCTCCGGCCTTAATTTCGTCTCCCTGAATGTGATTAATACGTTTGATTTCATCAATACTCGACTGAGTGTCAGAAGAAACCGGTGACTGATATTCCCGGGCAATACTCCATAGAGAATCTCCGCTCTGCACCTGAACGCTGGTATAACATTTATTATACTGATGATTTCCCTTTGCTGATGAATGTATAACAAAAACACCGGCAGATAAAAGAATAAATGCCAAGGCAATACAACCAAGCAGACGTCTTCTGAGACGTAATGCACGTTTCTTTTTTGAATTAACTACTCTTCTTCCATCGACTCTTTTCATAGTGTACTCTCTTTCTATACAAGCAAAACCGAACCTTTGTTCTGCTATGATATTAACACTAGAACAAATGTTTGTCAATAGATTTTTCGAACATATTTTCGGAATATATGTTTGCTTTTTAAAGATTACTATGATATAGTTGATTTAGTTAAAGGAAAATACTTTTAAGGAGATACGCATATGGAATATGGTAGAATTTCTGATAAGCAGCGGGAAATATTAGAATATATGAAGCAGGAGATTTTAAATAAAGGTTATCCGCCTACCGTACGTGAGTTATGTGATGCCGTTCATTTGAAATCTACATCTTCTATCCATTCTCATTTGGAGACTTTGGAAAAAAACGGTTATATTCGTCGTGATCCATCCAAACCAAGAGCTATTGAGATTGTAGATGATAACTTTAATCTTACCAGACGCGAAGTGGTAAATGTCCCTGTGGTGGGCTCTATAGCTGCAGGTCAACCTCTTCTTGCTATTCAAAATATTGACAACTACTTCCCTATTCCGGCAGAATATATGCCTAATCAGGACACTTTTATGCTTCATGTCAAGGGAGAAAGTATGATAAATGTCGGTATTTTTGATGGAGACGTGATTTTGGTTAAGCAACAGTCTACTGCCAGAAACGGTGAAATTGTAGCTGCTCTTGTGGATGACTCTGCTACAGTCAAGACTTTTTATAAAGAAGACGGACATATTCGTCTGCAACCGGAAAATGATTCTATGGACCCGATTATCGTCCCTGATTGTCAGATTCTTGGGGTTGTATTTGGAGTTTTCCGCTTCTTTTAATCCTATTTAATTATAAATATTTTTTATTCATAATAGAGAATCTTTACCGGGGCAATATCTCTAGTAAATGACGAAAATACTCCGGTAAAGGTGCTTCTACTTCGATATACTCCTGCGTACGTGGATGAATAAAACCAATTACAGCAGCGTGTAGTGTCTGCCCTTCCAAGTGATAGGGACACTTCTTTGATCCATACACTTCATCTCCTAGCAAAGGATGCCCAATACTGGCCATGTGCACACGAATTTGATGGGTTCGACCGGTTTCCAGTTTAAACTCCATATAGGTGTAGTTTTTGAATCTTTGCAGTACCTTATAATGAGTTGTGGCCGGTTTTCCGTTTTTTTCGTTGATCGCCATCTTCTTTCGGTCAATAGGATGTCTTCCGATGGCGCCATGTATGGTTCCAAAATCATCTTTTACATTTCCCACAACAATTCCGCGATAAATCCGATTTACAGAATGTATTTTTATCTGCTCTGCTATGGAGGTATGAGCAAAATCATTTTTACATACAATGAGAGAACCTGTAGTATCTCTATCGATTCGGTGAACAATTCCGGGACGTAACTCACCATTGATTCCGGATAAGGAATCTTTACAATGAAACATTACGGCATTTACCAGTGTTCCGTTTGCATGTCCCGGTGCAGGATGAACGACCATTCCCTTTGGCTTATTTACAATCAAAAGGTCATCATCCTCGAAAAGAATGTCCAAGGGAATATCTTCTGCCTCAATTTGTACTTCCACCGGCTCCGGCTGTTCAAAAGAAATATGTTCATCACCTAAAAGGCGATAATTAGGCTTTACAGACAAACCATTAACCAATACATATCCATCTTTTATTGATTTTTGAACTGAACTCCTAGATAATTCAGGATTCATTTGGCTTAAAAAAACATCAAGCCGAAGTCCCTGATGCTCCGGCTTAACCTCAAACTGTGTCATAATAACTCCTATTTTTTCCAAAACTTTAAAGAATCTAAAATGGTACTGAGTTCATCTTCAGAATACACAAACAAAATAAGAATAAACAATACAAACACACTACAGGTAACATAGATATCTGCCACATTAAAGACAGGAAAGTTAATAAGGGAAAAATAAATAAAATCTATTACATAATGATATAGAATTCGGTCAATAAAGTTTCCAATGGCACCTGCAATTAAAAATATTAGAATCAAGCGCATACCGAAATATTTTTTTTCATCAGGTAGTTTATGATACAAATATCCCATAAGGATGCACAGAATCGGCGTTAGAATATAGAAAAGAATCATCTTGTTCTCCAAAAGAGAAAAAGCTACACCGGTATTTTCAAGGTAATGGAACTGCAACACTCCGGGAATCAACACATAATCCACACCAGCGGAAAGCTTTGAAACAGCAATCTGTTTTGTAAACTGATCTAAAAATATCAAAATTATAGTGGCAATCAATGCCATAATCTCAGACTTAAAATTTCTACTTTTCATTTTATATTTCCTCTAATCTATAACAACATCAATTGCCTGTAATAAATCATCATCTGTATAAGACTTATCTATGGTAGCATCACCTAAAGAATCCAAAACAACAAACTTGATATGATTGCCTTCCATTTTCTTGTCAGACTTTGTGGCCGACAAAACCTGAGTCTTTGAATAATTTTTAACTGTAACCGGCAATCCAAAGGAGGTTAAAGTTTTTAAAATATCTTCGTAATCAGTTTTTGATAAACCATGATTTTTCATAGACAAAAAGGCTGCACCATTTATGCCGATAGAAACGCACTGTCCGTGGTATAAAGAAAACTCAGAGAGCTTTTCTATGGCGTGACCAAGGGTATGTCCAAAGTTTAAATGAGCGCGAATTCCCTGTTCTTTTGGATCTTCCTCAACTACCCTCTTTTTTATTTTACAACTCTCAAAAATTAATTTTTCCATAACAGCGTCATCTAAGGAACATATGGCGCTACGGTTATCTTTTAGCCACTGATAATAATTGGCACTTTTAATTAACCCGTGTTTTATTACTTCCCCCATTCCTGATTGGAACTGCACTTCAGGAAGAGAATGTAAAACGGCGGTATTAATATATACCATCTTTGGCATATAAAATGCTCCCACCATGTTTTTGTACTGTAAAAAATCCACGCCTGTCTTTCCGCCAATACTACTGTCTACCTGAGACAAAAGCGTGGTAGGTACCTGAATGAAGGAAATTCCTCTTAAATATGTGGCAGCTGTAAATCCCGTGAGATCTCCAACCACACCACCACCTAATGCCATAAGCATATCCTTGCGGTCAAAACGGCTATTAATTAATTTTTGATATAATTTTTCTACAACGCTCAGGTTTTTCGAAGCTTCGCCAGCATCAAAAATAAAGCTTTCAACAACTTCAAATTGTTTTTTACAGATATTTTCCATTTCATTCAGGTATAGTTTTGCCACGTTTGAGTCTGTTACAATGCAGAGTTTTTTACAATTCAACCCTGAAACAGACGCATACGCCTTACTGAAATCAGAAAAAGAATTTTCAATGTGAATGTTATAACAAAACTTTCCCTCGTATTTTACTTCTAGTTTTTGCGACATAATATCTCCTTTATTGGTACCACTGATAAGACACCCAAATGCGCCCTTTTCGAGTAGTAGAACCAATTTCTCTAATAATAAGTTTTCCGTAGCCACGGAGTGAAACTATATCCTCCGGTGAAAGTTTGGCATTGTGATTTGTCAAAAGTTTACCATTGATAAAAACATTTTCACCAAGAATATATTCCGCTGCTTTTGCCCTTGAAAGTTTACAGGACTGGGCAACAAAGGCGTCCAAACGATTGGAAGATATATTTCCCTGAGCATCCTTGAAAGATAGCTCAATTTGTAAATCCTTCGAATTAAATATTTTTCCAATCACCTGTGTATGCTTTATTTTTATTAATTCCTGAAGTAGAAATGAAGAAATCTTTTCCTGACAAAATATAAGGATTTCCTGATTTTGAAATATAATATCTCCGATTAAACCTCTCTCAATACCTAAGTGCATTAATGCGCCAAGGACATCCCTATGGGTAAGTTCCTCCGAAAATTTTAAATTAACCGGCGAATATTTGATACATACAATTGGGTATTCCCAATTATAATAAAGAGCATCAGGTTGGAATGCTACCATCTGACGCTCTGCATACTCATATCCCCCGAACAGAGAATAAGAAGAGCATAAATCACTTTTATTCTGTTCTAGCAGGTTTATTTCATTCATATTTAAAAAATCACTAAACAGGACAATTCCTTTTGTGTCAGCCTGTCTGGAAAGATCTATAAATCTCCGGACAATGCTATAATCTGTCTTGTCCATCATTAAAATCCTGTCTGAATACCAGAGAAATCGAAGGCATCAACAATTCCTTGTAAATCTCCTGAAATATCTACAGACGCCGGCGTGATAATAAAGATGTAATTACTTACCTTTTGGAGATTACCATCGACTGCATAGCAGGAACCCGATGTAAAATCGATAATTCGCTGGGCTAATCCCAAATCCAAGCCTTCCATATTTAAAATCACTGTGCGATCTGCTAACAAGGTCTCTGAAATCTCTCTCGCATCTTCAAAAGTAGATGGTTTAATTACACAAACTTCCATATTGGTACTATTCCCCTTTCTGCCGCCTCTCATTGGTGTTATCTTTGGTGATGGCTTTGCTACAGGGCGCTCCCTCACCGGTGCAGAAGAATGTTCCTCCTCCTCCGGTTCGTCATATTCTTTTTTCTTTCCAAACATACGAAAAACTGGCTTTGAATCTTCTTCTTCATCCTCATCATAGTCGTCGTCTTCGTACATATCATCATCATAATATTCGTCGTCGTCTTCTGGAAGTCGCATCACATCCAACATTCGATCAAAAAATGCCATGATAAATCTCCTTACTTTTATGAATTGCTATAATCGCGTTCACCGAATATGCCTGTTCCGACACGAACCATAGTGGAACCTTCTTCGATGGCCACCTCGAAATCTCCAGTCATACCCATAGATATAATATCCATACATACATTATCAATGTTTTCGTTCTCAATGTCAACAGATAAATCCTTTATTTTGCGAAAATAACCGCGATTTTCCTCGGAATCCACAACATATGGTGCTATCGTCATCAGACCTTTGATTTGAACTCCATCCAGAGCTGCAATCTGTTTTACCAACTCAATGGCATCCTCTTTTGACACGCCAAATTTTGATTCTTCCTGAGCAATATTTACTTCAACGAGAATCGGTACCACAATTTCCTTCTTTTTTGCCTGAATATTGATTTCTTCTGCAAGGCGGAAACTGTCAACGGAATGAATCAACTCCACCTGATCAACAATATATTTTACCTTATTGCGCTGAAGGTGACCAATCATATGCCATTTAATGTCTTTCGGCATATTTTCAATTTTTCTGCACAATTCCTGTACTTTATTTTCTCCAAAATCACGAATACCCTGATCATAAATTTCCTGAAGGTCACTTTCCGGCTTTGTTTTGCTGACCGCGATTAAAGTCACCTCACTCCTATCTCTTCCTGCTCGATCACAAGCAGCTTGAATTCGTTGCTCAACATCAAATAAATTATCCTTTAGCACTTTTAAAACACTCCTTTTAATTAATCATTTCGTTTTCTTTTATCAGATTTCCTTGTAACGCAATATGGTCATAGTTTGCAAGTCCATATTCTGTTCCTTTCTTTACAATGGAATAATCCTCATTTTTATATAAAACCTGTATTTGTTTAAATACTGCAAAACCTTTGTTGACGTTATATACCCCCTGCAAAGTACCTGTTTTATCACCTAATCGATAAGTATCTGTAGAATTTGGTTTGATAATTATAGTGTCATCTGTCAGTTCCTCTGATGAAATATAATACAGATTATCTTTTGTATAATAAATGTTGACAGATACATAGTTATCTGCTCCCTTTGAGCCTTTTATCATCAGACCTGCCGCATCAGAGTTTTTGTCCTGATAAAAATACTCGGACGGTACTGTATAGAATTTCTTTTTCACAATTGCAGAATTCGGAATTTTCAACCCAGATATTTCATCATCCACCAAAGCAATGTGAACAAATCTGGAATTTGCATACCGCTCAACACTGTCATCTAATGCCAAATTCAAATAGTATTTTGAATCCTTCTTTTCCACAGAACAACTTGTCCATGTGGTGGCATCATCATCTAAAAAACGAATCTGTATATATTCCGTCTTTTCTTTTTTGATTTTCTGTGCCATTTCCTTATCTATTTGCATAATCAAATTCCAATGGTCAGAGGTAACTAATTTATATACAGCCTGGCCTTCTTTTAACTTGTCCTGGGATTTGAGATTAGTGATTTTTACGTTTTTACTGTCAAAGGATTTTTCGCTGTAATTATCTAGAGTTGTACCTTCCATGCCGTCTGTTTGAAAAACAACAGTTCCCGGATTCTTTGCTTGATAATAGGTGAATTTTCCCTGCTGTTGCGCTTTTGAAATCTCGCCCTCCATCTCATTTAACATGGAATTGCTGTAATACTGTCTTAAATCAGAGGATAAATCCGTCTTAAAACCGTATAAATTTTGGAAGTTGTTTCCGTCATACTCATAGATATACTCTTGAATTTTCGTTTCCAGTCTATGCAAATCATCCTTGGTAATGGTACTTTCATCGGAGGAGCTGTCTTTCAATTTTTCGGTTATTTTCCCTGAGTTATCGATGGAATATATATTGGTTCTAACACCAACCTGATCTAAATTTGAGGCATAATAAAAAATGGTTCCGGAGGCTTCAGCATTAACAACCTCCTCCTGGCGTATTGCCAGTGCACGATAGTTCTTGTTTTCAGAAATGGAACCTTCGTTGACTTCATATACGGTTACAGAATCCGATGTAATGTAACTAAATACATGAAAAAGAACATATAACAGTATGATTCCAAAGATGACAATTCCAATATTAAACTGAATCTGCTTATGAAATTTGATAATCTTATTATTCTGTTTCAAAGATGATACCTCGTACTTTTATTTCAAATTTATTTTAGCATTTTTTGATTTATATCACAAATTTTGTATATTTCCATTTTTCTTGTTACATACTACATAAAAAGGAGGTAACAGAATGAAAGGTTTAGATTATACATTACTTACATTGGTAATTATAGGTGCCATTAACTGGGGGCTGATAGGATTCTTTCAGTTTGATTTAGTAGCCTTTATTTTTGGAAATATGTCCTGGCTTTCAAGAATCATTTACGCTCTAGTTGGTTTGAGCGGTTTATATTTAATCAGCTTATACGGAAGAATCCGTTCAAATTAAAAACAGATTGTCTTAAAAAAGGTGTCCAATAAGGGACACCTTTTATTTTGCTTCTCCATAAGTATATAGCAACTGACTCATAAGATAATATAAATTCAAACTGCAATCTGCATAATAGACAATGGAAATAATGGGCTGTTTTTTACTGTTTAAACTATAGATGACCAGACAATATCCTGCTTCATAGGTGGTTCCGGTTTTCCCACCTACCACAGTAAAGCCCTCAGGAGCCTTTTCCTTGCCGTTTAGGTAGCGGTTGGTGTTTGTCCAGGTCATATCATTTGCATTGCCCTCTGCTCCCACATACGACACCCGATAACTTGGAGTACTGATGATTTGCAAAAACGTATCATTTTTTAACGCTTCCTGAAAAATCAGGTACATATCGTAAACAGTTGTATAGTGGTCATCATTGTGTAATCCATGGGGTGTCACAAAATGGGAATGGGTGGCACCGATACTTTTCGCCCGCTCATTCATTAATTTTGCAAATCCCTCTTCGCTTCCACCAATGGCTTCCGCAATAGCAATGGCAGCATCGTTTCCGCTTCGAAGCATCAGACCATATAAAAGGTCCTCCAATGTCATCACATCTCCGGCGGACAAATTTGCTACAGAAGAATCTGACGATTGGTCAGCAGCGTGGGCACTTACTGTAACCTTCTGCTTTAAATCCCCCTGTTCTAAGGCAACAAGACAAGTCAAAATCTTGGTTGTGCTGGCCGGATACATTTTACCAAACAAATTCTGGCCATAGGTA
This sequence comes from Lachnospiraceae bacterium, assembly GCA_022768745.1. Lineage (GTDB taxonomy): Bacteria > Bacillota > Clostridia > Lachnospirales > Lachnospiraceae > Pararoseburia. The sequence goes on along the minus strand of JALELK010000062.1, from coordinate 4,609 downwards.
CATTCCCCTGTGGCAAGATTAAATACACCTCCACCTTTTGCCACCTGTGAGTCAACCTGTTCTAATCCAAAGTTATCTTTGTCAGTCACACAGGTGTCCTCGGCAAAAAGTTTTGTTGAACTATTTGTTCCTACCGTGTTAATGAGATTGTAACAGTTGGAGGATTGTTCCAAATCATAAGTTCCTGTGGTTTTATCACCGCATCCAACCATTCCAAGGGTAAGACTACATATTAGAATTAGTGATATAACTTTACCGATACATTTCACGCCACTCTAAATCTCCTCTATCCAAAGACTTAATCAGCAATTCCGCCGTAGCCAAATTTGTGGCCAATGGAATGTTGTTGGCATCACAAACACGAACAATGCTGTTCACATCCGGTTCATGGGATTTCGCGGTCAACGGATCCCGCAAAAAAATCACCAAGTCGATTTCATTGTGTTCAATCTGGGCGCCTAATTGCTGTGTTCCGCCCAAATGACCTGCTAAATATTTGTGAACAGAAAGATTGGTTACTTCTTCAATCAAACGTCCTGTGGTTCCTGTTGCAAACAATTCGTTTTTACATAATATTCCCCGATATGCAATGCAAAAATTCTGCATCAGTTTCTTTTTGGAATCATGTGCCACTAACCCGATATTCATGATATAAACCCTCCTCTATTTTGATTCTTCCCTTGTAATCCAACATTTAAAACAAATCCCATACCAAAGTATAACGTGACTAAGGATGTCAGTCCATAACTCACAAACGGTAAAGGCAAACCAGTATTCGGCATAAGTCCGGTTACTACACAGATATTTACAAAACTCTGATATCCGACCAAGGCTCCCATTCCCACGCAAATCAGCTTACCGGATAAATCCTTAGCTGCTTTTGCATTTTTAAAGCACTGATAGACGATAAACAGTAACAATAAAATAATCAATACAGCTCCGATAAATCCCATTTCCTCTCCTGCAACAGCAAAGATAAAGTCTGTCTGAGGTTCCGGAATATAGTTTCCGTTTTTCACGGAATCCACACTGGTGTTATACAAACCCTTACCCAAAAACTGTCCGGATCCAATTGCCATAATTGAATTTTGTTGCTGAAAAGCTGCTGTAGGATATTCATCCGGCTTCAGCCATGCCAGAATTCGCAAGCCCTGATAATCCTGAAGTACAGATTCTCCCTTTTTTAATATCATAAGAATGATGGCTACGATGGAAGGAATGGTAATCCCTAAAACAATACCCACAAGTTTATAGCTGATTCCTGTAACAAATATCAGTGTCGCAATAATCAAAAATGTAACAATGGTTGTAGACAAATCCGGTTCTTTTACAATCAAAAGCAGTGGTAATGCTGCCAAAATTGCAGTCTTAATGATAAAGCGTTTATCGTTTATATCATCTTCATTTTGCATCAGATAACTGGAAAAAAATAGAATCAATAGGACCTTTCCAAGCTCCGAGGGCTGAAAACGAATTCCTAAATCAATCCATCGGGTTGCGCCACCAGTGCTGTCTCCCACAAATAAAACCATGAGAAGAAGCCCTAACACAGCCAGATAATATAGTCTCGAAAATTGTAGTACAAAATCATAATCAATAAAAGCCACTATGGTCATAACAATCATCCCCAGAATCATTCCTAGAATCTGTTTTGACTGATATTCATAATTGGCGCTTCCGATTACTGCAATTCCAATGATGGTAAGAAGTACAATTCCGATAATCAATTTGAAATTTAAATTTTTTAGCTTATAGGCATGAAACATTGTAATTTATTCTTCTTTCTCAATTTTACTGCATATGTCTGCTATATTTCGTATCTTTTTTGATGTGTCTACATACATAAAATTTTTCTGAAAGGGCAACCGCCCCAAATACTCACAGTTTAAATATTTGTCACAAAACACCAAAATTTCTTTTGTCATAAATCTGTTGGTTGAAATTTTATTTAATTCATTCAGTATCAAATAGGTCTGTATATCTCTTGTATGAAGAAAACGACACATAGAAACGGCATCTGATAAAGAAGCCTTGTCCCATGTGGTTATAATGATGGCGTCATCAACAAATGGCAAAAGTTTTTGGTGGATATTTGTGATTCCGGCCGGAGTATCTATCAGAACATAATCAAACTGTCTGCGTAACTGACTCATCAATTTCCCAAGAGCATATTCGGAAATAGCAAAATCATAACTCTTGCTTCCCGGAATCATATCCAGATTTGCCCCAATCCTTAAATAAGTCTGTTTTGGAGCACATACACCTTGCAAAACATCTGCAATATTATATCGTATCCTCTCATCCATACAAAACTGTAAATCTAAGTTGCGAAGACCAAAATCCATATCAATCATTACAACTCTTTTATCTAAACGTGAAAGCTGAACTCCCATTAAAGCTGTAGCGGTTGTTTTTCCAACACCACCTTTGCCGGAAGTAATCATAATGATTTCACCCAAAATGCCAACTCTCCTTAGATATGTTTTATCAAACCACTTTTAATCGGTTCGCAGAGAAGCTCCCGCTCCCATACCACAATGGAAATCGGCTGTGCTCCTGCTTTCTTTGCTTTTCCCAGCCACTTCTTTTGTAAAACCACATCACCTGTGATATCACCAATGGAAACCTGTTCTGCCCGGATTTCATTGGCAATAATATAGCAGTTGTTATCATTTGGAAAACCTGCATGAAGTTCTCCGTCCACGGTTCCAAAAACAATAATGTTTCCGGCTGACTCAACTCTGGCTCTGGATTTTACATCCCCAAGAATAATGATGCTGGAATCGGAAGTGACAACGTCTTTGTTTGCCACCGTTCCTTTGATAATTTTAGCATTATCGTATATTTTTTCATAGTAAAATTTGTCGATTTTGCCCTGCATCCTGGCATCTTTTATTTCCTGCTTTTCTTCCACCAGCAAAATGGATACATCTGAATTTAGCTGAATGGCATCAATAATCACTGCGGTTTCTTCCGCTGTTACTGCTCTTCCCTCAATCGATAAAACCATAGTGGTGTTTCCAAAAAAAGCTCTGGATTGAGCAAATTTGGTACAAATGTCCCGTATCAACTGCTCGAAGGAAACATCTTTACTAAGCAAAAGTGTGATTCCATATTTATTACTTTTAATAACAACTGAATCTTTCATATTGCCCTCCCCTTTTAATCCGTAACTGCATTGGATGATGAAGAACCGGAAATTTCGCTGCCCATTAGGGATTCCAATGTAGTCTCACCGAAATAATAAGACATAATATCTGCAGCAACCACCGATGCATTCCCGGAACTGTATCCAAATGCAATACGGGTTGCTACCGCTATTTCCGGCGAACTATAAGGAGCATAACCAATAAACAACGCATGGTTGGGTCTGGTAGGGTCCTGCTGGGCTGTACCGGTTTTTCCGGCCGCCTCAACACCTAGATTTTTAAAGGCATCCAAATCCACAACAACATTTCGAAGTCCTCCTGAGATGCTTGACCATTGCTCAGAGGTAAGTACATCCACCTGATTTCGCAAGGACGGCTTGTAAGTTTTAATAACTTCACCGGAAACCGAATTCTGCACATGATCTAATAAAGTCAAATCATATACATTTCCTCTGCTGGCAACTGCAGCGGCATAACGAGCCATGGAAATGGTTGAAAAGTTATTGTTTGACTGGCCAATTGCCGCCATAACCGGATACTCTGTTGCAATGGATGGTTTTGCTTCCTCTATTTCAATTCCGGTTTTCTTGTCTAAACCAAACATAGCTGCATATTTTTGAAGTTTTTCAATTCCTGTCTCGTCATTATAATTAACTCCGCCGGCCAAATCATAACCTACTTCATAGAAGAAGTAGTTACAAGATACCCGAAGTGCCTCTGAGACATTAATCAAACCATGGTTGCTGGGGTAAGCCCAACACTTTGGCTTGTTACTTACCTTGTCAAATTGTCCCAAATCATCAATCAAAGTGGATGTGGTAATTTGATTTTCCGCAAGTCCCGCCGTGGCACTAATCACCTTAAAGGTAGATCCAGGTGCCGTTCTCTGCTGTGTAGCATAGTTATACAAAGGATTAGACTGACTGGTACTCAAATAACTGTAATAATCCGAATCTACCGAATTAGCTAACTTATTATTGTCATATCCCGGATAAGTAACACAGGCCAGTACTTCTCCTGTGGTTGAATTCAAAACAACTGCCGAACCCGAACACGGATCCAGTGCCAACTGTCCCGGTGTAATTCTCAAAGTTTTTATACTGTCTAACATAAAGGAATATGCACTTAAGCTTCCGGACAGCAAAGCCTCCTTCTTGCCATCATCCTTTAATACACCTTGTTCATACAAGATAGCACAGAGCTGATTTCCACTGATGGAATCTTCCTGAATCAGATATTTATAGATTAATTTCTGAAATCCCCGATCCGACTGTAAATATGTGAGCATATAAGAAATCAGTTGATTATATAATTCATCCGTATCTGCATAGCGAGACGTTTCGGAATACTTCGTGATATCAATCCAGTTTTTCTCTATGGCATACTTTAAATATTCATTTACACTCAAGGACTCATCTGTCCATTGCTTGTAGATATCATCAGCGGTATCGATGGCCTTT
>JALELK010000052.1 GCA_022768745.1 Lachnospiraceae bacterium | reverse complement strand
CGTTCAGCTGATTAACAACACCTATACAGGGAAAGAATTGACACCTCCGGTGGCTATTTTATATAATAATAAACAGTTGGTTTCCGGACGTGATTATACGGTAACATACAAAGACAATAAGAATCCGGGAGTGGCATCTGTCATTATCACAGGTCGGGGTAACTATGCAGGAACCACTACCTTACACTTTAATATTTTGGCGGCTAATGTGTTCAAACTGAAGGCATCAGCGACAACCACATCCAGCATAAAGCTTAACTGGAGTAAAGGTTCAAAAGTAACGGGATATCAGATTTATAGTTCTGATGGAAAGAAGAAATATGGAACCACCAGTGGAAGTTCCTACACCGTAAAGAAACTGAAGGCCGGCACCGGATATAAATTTATGGTGCGCAGTTATGTCAAGGTGGGAGGAAAGACTACTTATGGACAGTTCCAGTCCGTTTCCACTTGCACAAAGGTAGCCAAAGTCAAAGTCAGTGGAAAATCTTCAAGCAAAAAGAAGATAAAACTGAGCTGGAATAAGAATCAGACGGTAGGGGGATATGAAATTTATCGTGCTGATTCCAAAAATAGAAAATACAAAAAGATTGCGTCCGTTCCAAGTTCAAAAACCAGTTATACAGATAAAAAACGAAAGAGCGGAAAAACATACTATTATAAGATAAGGGCATACAAGAAGAGCAATGGAAAGTATCTGTATGGTTCCTTCTCTAGTGTGGTGAAAGTTAAAGCCAAATAGGACGTTTATGCAGGAAAAAAAAGAAAAATACACAATCGGCGAATTTTCCTTCGAGACCTTTCATGAATATAGGGATGGTCAGGAGGATGTTCGCAAGATTGAATGTATCAACAAAGAATTAAATATTCAGGATCCGGAGGTGGCTGTTCGACTATACAATGATATTCGCAGCGGGAAAATCACATTTAAAACACCTATCGGGGATCAGTTTTTTTCTCATCTGGCAGATGTGGTGGCAGATAAATCTGTGGGTTTGCTGGAGGATAAAGCAGTTGTTGAAGAGGCAGAGGGTAAGGTGAAATATCAAAAGGTTTTAGGCCTTTTGTTTATCGCCTTAGCCGTTGTCTCTTTTGCTGTGTTTGGAATAGCGGAGGTAAGGGATATTATTACCACCAGAAAAATGCAGCAGATGGCAAGTCAGGTTCAGAAAAACGAACAACCTAAGGAGAATACCAGTCAGAAGGAAAATACGGATCAGCAGCCTCAGGAGGAAACCAAGATAGATCCCTCTACGTTGACAGTATTGCCGGATTATGAAAGCCTTCTGCAGCAGAATCAGGATATGGTAGGGTGGATTACCATAGATGACACATCGATTAATTATCCGGTGGTTCAAAAGGATAATACATACTATCTGGATCACAGCTTTGAGGGTAAGACAAATTCCAATGGAAGTATTTTTGTGGATGAAAGATGCAATTTGGTGAATCCTACCACAAACACCATTGTATATGGTCATAATATGAAAAGTGGCATGATGTTCGGGGGATTAAAAAATTTCTTGCAGGGAGACTATGTGGAGAGTCACAAGACAATTCATTTCAACTCTCTCTATGAGTATCATGATTATGAAATTGTGGCAGTATGTCTGTCGGAAGTACAATATCAGGATGAAACCAATTACCGCTACTATGATTTTGTGTCAGCAAAATCTGAGGATGATTTGCAGCAATTTATACAGAATGTGAATGAGTTGGCAGTGTATGGGGATGGAAATTCTCTCACCATGGATGATAAAATTCTCACCCTTTCTACCTGTAACAGTTATACGGAGGACGGAAGATTATTTTTGGTAGCCAAACGGATAAAATAGGTGTATAATATACAATATATTGTGATATTATCGTGATTTTATATATGGAGATACGGAGCAAGATGAAAAGAGGAACAAAAATCGGGTGGATTCTGGTGGCACTTTCCGTGGTGATGTCGATATGGGTAATTGCCAGCCGGAAAGCGAATGCAAATCAGACAATACAGGATGCCTTCGTGGTTAGTGATGACGGAACACAATTGGTTCAGTATATTGGAGCAGGAGGAAGCGTAGTGATACCTGAGGGTATTCAGACCATAGATGCAGGTGTATTTGCAAACAATGCTTCCATTACATCTGTTGTGATACCGAATACTGTGACATTGATGGGGGGAGGCGTATTCCAGGGATGCGCGAACCTGTCAGATATAACCATAGGAGCGGGGCTTACTTCTATTCCGGAAAATACATTTCGTGAATGTCAAAGCATTGCATCTGTAACCATTCCGGGAAGTGTGAGCAGTATCGGGGCTCAAGCCTTCTATGGTTGTTCCGGGTTGACCGGTATATCTATTCCGGCATCAACCACCAGTATTTCTTTGGATGCGTTTGACGAGTGTATTAATCTTTCCAGTATTTCTGTTGCCACAGGAAACGGAGCCTATGTGTCTGCGGATGGTTGCCTTTTCAACGCATCGGGTACAAAATTGCTTTATGTGCCAAAGGGAAAGACATCGGTATCTCTCCCGGCAGGAACAACCACAATTGGAAGTTCCTCTTTCGCAAATTGTGTAAATATTTCTTCTCTGTCTTTGCCAAATGGAGTGACCACCATTGAGGGAAATGCATTTACAGGCAGTGGAATTAGTACCATAACGATTCCGTCTACTGTGACTTCCATCGGCAGTCAGTCCGGATGGACACCGGGGACCATATACGGAGAGGCCAATTCTCAGGCGGAGACCTATGCAAAGGACAATGGAATCACTTTTATTGTGACAGGTGAGAACGGAGGTTCCGATGATGATCCGGAGGAACCGGAGAATCCGGAGGATCCAAGCAATCCGGACAACCCAAGTGACCCAAGCAATCCGAGTAATCCTGCCAGTCCGGGAAGCGGAACCGGTGGGTCGTCCACAGGTCAGGGGGCACAGGGAACGGCTGGTGGTGCTCATGTAAAGGATGCCACACCAACCACAGCGGATGGTATTGATCCGAGATATTTCTTATGCTTAGCGGTATTTGCCGGAGGCGTGGGCGTGATTTTGTACAGCAGATTTAATAAACTGAAATATGTAAGTGATAATTACAAAAATAGATAGTTAAGCAAAAGAAGAGGTGCAGTCGACTGGATTGCACCTCTTTGTACTTAATGGAGGGTAAGGATATGTCGAAGGTTATGTTGGCTCAGGGAATAGGAATTGCTGTCTATACCCTGGAATTAGCTTTATTGCTGTGGGTTTCCCAGTCTCGGTATAAAAAGAAATATTATGTGCCGTCGAAAATGCTTTGCAGCGTCACCTTTGTGGTGCTGGCCATTGTATTTGCTTTGGTGAGTCATCATATGGAATATTTCTTTGGGTTTTTCCCGGCACTTTGCTTTTGCTTGTTGGGTGATTTGTTTATGGGACTCTACCAGGTGGGACGTCAGAAAAGAAATCTGACGTTGGGAATTTTGGCTTTTATGATTGGTCATTTGTGCCTGCTGGTGATGTTGTTTTATCAAAGCAGAAATATGATATGGTGGAATGTTTTGGTGCCGGTGATAGCTGTTATCATGCTGGTGATTATGAGAAAAGTGGCTTCTATGAGATATGGAAAAGTCTGGCCGTTGGCAATCTGCTACTGTATTATGCTGGCATTGATGTTGTCCAAGAGCACCCAGCTTATGGTTCAAAAACCGGGGATTGCTTCCGCTTGGATTGGCATTGGAGGGATTTTGTTTTTTATCTCTGACTTCACCATTAATTTTATTTATTTCTATAAAATTAAAAATCCCATCTGGAAGCGGTGGGTACACGCCATAAATCTGGTCACTTATTTTTTGGCTATACTGGCTTTCGATTTGAGCATTTTATACGGAGCTATGTAAAAAGAAAATGCAGGCAACACCCGGTTTGGGAGAAGCCTGCATTTTTTTATTTCACTCATGTGAAGATAATCTATGAAAGTGCCTGTTTCTTTACAGCATTCAAAGCCTTGGCTACAGGTGGAAGGGAAATCACAATTAAAGTGATAAGAGCCTCTGCACCAATGTAAGAACCGTTATAGGCTAAAGAGTAAACAACGGCGTTTGGAAATTCTTCTGGGGCATACATTCCAAAGAAAATCCATCCGGAAAGGAAAGCAAAGAAATATCGTCCCAGAACGCCAACGATATAACCCTTAACCAGACCGTTTTTCTTGTTGCAGAAAAGACCGGAGAGACCCAGAGCTCCAAAGGCCAATAGGTAATCCACCATCATCTGAGGGAAACTCAGGATATAAGGGTCGATAATCAACTGCAAAATACCATAGGCAATGGCGGCGGTGAGACCGGCACCTAAACCATACCAGTAACCAATCAATACGATAAAGAGCATAGACAATAAGGTTACGGAACCACCCATAGGAAGTTTAAACAGTTTAATCATGGATGTTACCAGAGCAAGAGCAACTGCCATAGAAGAAAATACCAGCTGTTTTACACTGATTTTTTTCTTGGAATTAAAAAAGGCAGCTCCTGCAAGAAGCAATGCTACAAAGAGCAGAACAAATACGGTGTATCCCGGGACAGTTAAATCAAAGGCACCGTCTGCGTTAGGTGTTACAAAAAAACTCATAAAAAAATCTCCTTTCATCGTTAAATGCTAGGAGAAATCTATAAAAGCTTCCTTACGCCGGTACTAACCGGTTCAAGTAATAAGGGTCGATAAAATTATCTCTCAGCCCGTGGGCACCCCTAGCATTATTGTATTGTTTGCCAACGTTTGGTAGTATATCAGTAAAAGAAAAACAAGTCAAGGAGAAAAAAATGATAACACTGCTATCAAAAATTTTTATCAAAGACAGGAAGAATTATCAGGATACAAAAGTGAGATATGCCTACGGCCTTTTGTGTGGTATTGTGGGGATTGTGTTAAATGTAATGTTGTTTGCCATCAAGATGGTGGCGGGGATTTTGGGAAATTCCATTGCTATTACTGCAGATGCCTTTAACAACCTTTCAGATGCAGGGTCCTCTGTTGTCACATTGCTGGGATTCCGTCTGGCTACCATAGAGCCGGATCCGGAGCATCCATTCGGACATGGAAGAATCGAATATATCTCCGGTTTGATTGTTTCCGGTATTATTATATTGATGGGATTTGAATTGTTAAAGGATTCTGTGGATAAAATAATTCATCCCCAGGCTACGGCATTTTCGGGACTTGTACTTTTTATTTTAATTATCTCTATTCTGGTAAAACTGTATATGGCATTCTATAACCGAAGACTGGCGGAGAAAATAGATTCCGCAGCTATGAGGGCTACAGGCATGGATAGTCTCAGCGATGTGGCTGCCACGGGAATTGTTCTGTTGTCTATGATTATATCTCATTTCTGTGGAGTTCAGATTGACGGAATCTGCGGTGTGATTGTGGCAGTAATCATTTTAATAGCGGGATTTTCTGCAGGAAAAGAAACCGTGTCTCCTCTTTTGGGACAGCCGCCGGAGCCGGAGTTTGTGGATGAAATTGAAAAGATTGTTATGGCTCAGGAGGGCATTGTAGGGGTTCACGATTTGGTGGTTCACAACTATGGTCCGGGTCGTGTTATGATTTCTCTCCATGCGGAGGTTCCGGCAAATATGGATATTATGTATTCCCATGATGTGATTGATTTGACAGAGCACAAGCTGAAACAGGAATTAAAATGTGATGCGGTGATACATATGGATCCGGTAGAGACAGACAATCAGCAGGTTTCTGATTTAAAGAAAAAAGTTCAGCAAGTGATTTCGGAATGGAATGAGAAGGCCACTATTCATGATTTTCGGGTGGTGTTTGGAAACACCCACAGCAATCTGATTTTTGATGTGGTTGTCCCATATTCCGTGAAACGTTCTGAGAGCGAGATAACCGGGGAAATACAGAAATGTATTTGGGAAGAAATCGGAAAAGAGTATATGGCAGTTATCAATATTGATCATTCTTATGTATAAAAAGGACTCCGTCCTGTATGCACATAATGCATATGGGACGGAGTCTCTTTTTGATTGTTTCTTTATTCAATATAACTGATAAACACGTTTCCGGCCTCTTCAAACAAGGCAGAAGCCTCATCAGTTGACATCTTGGAATAACGGTCGCTGTCAGGATGATAAACGATAATATTGGCAGCGTCGTATCCGATAATCAACAGAGCATTGTTGGAACCGGTCTGGGCATACACTGGAGCTCCCTGACTCACATAATACAAAACCTGAGAGAGACTGCATCCGGATAAATCCAAAACGAAGTCATCCTTTAGAGCTTTTCTCAGAATACTCACAGGGGATTCTCCCTGACTTAAAAGGGTATGCACTTCCAAACTGGTTCCCTTTCTCACAAGCATAGCGCTGATGGAACCGGCGGAGGTGTTGGCAGAGGCATCTGACTTACCTACCTCTACATCGGAGAAGGCATTGACATAAAGCTTCTTTCCTCGTTTCCAGATATAACGCTGTTGGTTGTCAATAACAAGACCCAGTTGTGAATCTGCCTGAGCAATGGCCTTTGTAAGGTTCTGGGTGGTTAAAACCACGTGATTTCCCACATATACAAAGTAGGTTTGCTGGTCATCAGAGGCAGATACGTTCATCTCTCTGGTTTGTTTTGTAATGGCTAGGCTGGCGGTTTGATCCGTGATGGAATTATCGGATTTTTGATTGCCCAGTTCCGCCATTACATACTTGGTGATGGAGCCTTTGTCCTTGGTTACAGTTTTGGATATGGATACGGTTTTGTTTTGCTCACCGGCGCTGTCCTTAATGGCATCTCCGTCTGCAGGGACATAGGTGCCGTCTTTTTTCTGTACCCGTTCCAGGGAAAGGGTGAAGGAGTCTTTGGAGACTTCCGTCACATAATATCCCGGTTTTTCGTATTTTTTCAAAACATCAAAATTCTCAGATGAAGTGTCTACAATCAGGAGTTGGGACATAGGATAAACAGAGCTGCCTGCAGCGTCTGTAGCAATATCACTTACATTGGTAATGCCGTAAACAAAATCGTTGGTCATAAAAGCCAGAGGCTTAATTTTTGTGGCACTTGGGGCTTCGATTTTTCTCACGTTTTCGGTTTCCAAATCCATGACAGACAGGGTATCAGCCATCTCCCCTTCATCAATCCATGCAACATATTGACCAGATTGGGAAACAGCGTATTGTCCGGTGTGAAGACCGGTAATCAGCTCTTCGGTTGAAAGATTATCAGGGCCGACTTTTGCTAAGGTTCCGCCTAACATAATGTAGAAATCACCGTTGCTGTTTTCGTACAAAAGGTTACTGAAGTTGGCATTTAAAATCTGGTAGGAGTGGGTTGAGGAGATAAATACCTGCTCAATGGCCTCCTGTTTTGCACTGTCATAATGATACAGGTTAATGCCGCAATCCCCCTCGTGGCTGCCCCGGTTCATATAACCGTAAACAACAAAGTCCATACTTCCGGTTTCATCAATATTTAAAATACGGATATTGTGTTGCTGATAATTTTCACGGGTGTCGGTAGGGTCCTGGATAAATCCAAAGACCTTGGTAAAGGTTTTCTTGTTCTGGTTGTATTCAAACAATTCTCCCCCCTGAACGAAACTGATGATAGTTCCGGTTTCGTTGGACAGGTAGTTGTCGCTAGTGTTTGTAATACCAACGGAGAGGAGATTATCTTTGGCAGTGACGGAATTCTCTCCCAGAAGTTGTTCCATAGTTCTCTGGTAATCCAAAAGGTAGATTTGTTCCGGAGTGTACCGGAGTTTAAAATACTCCTCTACATTGTAGTAGTTTTCTGCTTTGTCAGCCTCCTCTTTCATCTGGTAAACATAGGAAAGAGAGACATAGTCATCATTAATATCGGTAATCTGAATGATGGGGTCGTTTACGACGGTTCCGGTAAATCCCTTCCAGCCAATCTGTTCCAATGTGGAGTCAATACTTACACTGGCCAGAGTGTCTTTGTCACAGTAGGGTGAAGTCTCTACATAGGATGCTAAGTCCTGGTAGTTGTCGCTTAGGGCTGTGGAATGGAAATTCTCTGCAAAGTCTAAACATTTATTCGTATTGGCATTCTCCGGTGGAAGCATAATACGGGTATAGTAATTCAGAGTTTGGGATGCATCGGTGACTTTTAAAACAAAAATGTATTCTTCACCCTCTTCCACAAGGTTTTCTACCTGTATGGAAGCAGAGAGGGTGTCTTTGCCTTTGTCCCAGTTTTTGATTTTTGTGTCTGCAATTTTTCTGGAAGTGTCCAGACTTCGGATTTCGTAGGAAACGTCCTGAATATCATTGCCGTAGGTTTTTATGGTCAAATCCATCTTTCGTTTCTGGGTCAGAGGCACCAAAGCATCTCTCATATAACAGGCATCCATTTCGTTGACATAACCATGTAACTCTGCCATCACGTGGTCGTAAGCGGAAATCTCTACCAGGGGAAGACTGGCGTCTTCCATTTTAATGTTGCTTTCAGAAATATTTTTGTTCAGAGCGATTTCAAAAATTACCAGTGCCACCACAAAAACTGACACTAAAGTAAGTAATCTCCGTTTGACTGCCTTTGGCAGACCTTTTTCTCTAAAATTAAGCTTTGCGTTCATATGATTCTCCTAAGGGGGTTCTCTTGCATTCAAATATGGAAAATGGTATAATTCTCGGCGGAATTATAGGCAATATAAATAGGAAATAACAGATAATATGGAGGTTCATCCATGCACGATCATACACACACCCATACACATACTCATACAGAGGAACATGTGCATAAACATTCTCACACTCACACCCACTCCCCGGCACATACAAAGGCTGTGGTGAATCGGTTAAACCGGGCCATCGGCCATTTGGAAGCAGTGCGAAATATGGTTGAGGAGGGCAGAGACTGTAGCGAGGTGCTGATACAGATTGCCGCTGTGCGTTCTGCTATTAACAATATTGGTAAATTAATCCTGAAGGAACATATCAGTCACTGTGTGGTTGATGCTGTGGAAACAGGAGACCAACAGTGCTTAGATGACCTGGAGGATGCGATAAACAAGTTTATAAAGTAAGCTTGTTTGCAGTGCTTTTATTTTATCACTCTTTATATCATCTGTCTTGTGGGTTTCACATTTTTATCACATTTTTATTTATACTTATCCTGGTGAGATTTTACGTCAGTTATATGGAGCGGTCTTAGGAGGTTAAAATGAAAAAGTTTTTCAAAAAAATCGGGTCGTTTTTTAAGACCCTTGGACATAAATGGTCGGATTTTAAAGGTAGGATTCCAAAGCCTAAGTGGGTTGTAAAATTACAGGAGTCTGAAAAAATAAAAAAATTTCAGCAATGGCTGAATGATTACTCTCTCATAGAACACATACCCTTGTCTTTGATTATGTGTTTTATTATGGAGTGGCTGTCCAGGCATTCCTTCTTGGAAGCCTGGGGTTTTGTGATTCACCATACAGGGGCTTATCTTTATAACAGTTACCTGATTTTCGTATGTTATTCTCTGTGTTACCTGATTACCCGTCGTACTTTTATGCGAATGATTATCAGTGCGATTTTTGTGGCATTGGGAATTACCAACTGCATCATCCTGTTAAATCGTGTTACACCATTTGGATTTACGGATTTATATATGATTGGTGATTTGTTTACTATGCAAAATACCAATTATTTCAGCTCCCAGCAGGCGGCTTTGGCTGTGATTGCGGTGGTGGTATATGGTATTTTCCTGGTTCGTCTGTTTCTAAAAGGAAAAAAATTAAAGCCAAGATTTCCTTATCCGGTGACATTGGCATTTATTGTGGCATGTTTTATCAGTGTTCCTTTCACCACAACTGCATTACAGAGTAACGGCGTTTTGGCGGCTTACTTTGGAAATCTGGCTCAGGGATATTTGGATTATGGTTACCTGTATGGTTTTTCCACCAGTATTTTCAGCCGTGGTATGAAAGAACCCATTGATTACAGCGAAAAGAAAATTCAGGCTATTGTGGATGAGACAAATCAGGGAGAATCCACCATTGATGAGAAAAAAGAGCCTAATATCATTGTGGTCCTTTTGGAGTCTTTTTATGATGTAAGTGAGTGCGAATATCTCAATACCTCGGAAGACCCGATACCATTCTTCCATTATCTGGAGGAAAATTATTCCACGGGACACTTAACTGTGCCGGTGGTAGGTGCGGGAACTTGTAACACAGAGTTTGAGGTGTTGACAGGTATGTCCTGTCAGTTTTTCGGTCCCGGAGAGTATCCGCAGAAAACCATTTTGAAGAAGACGGACTGTGAGAGTTTCGCAGATGACTTAAAGACTTTGGGCTATGGAAGCCACGTGGTTCACAACAACGGTGGTAATTTCTACAGCAGAGCCAATGCTTTCTCTATGATGGGATTTGATACCTTCCAGAGTAAGGAGATGCTGGATATTACAGATTACACTCCTCTTGGTTCATGGCCTACAGATGATATTTTGGTTGATGCCACAGTGGAAGCTATGGATTCCACGGAGAGTCCGGATTTTGTCTACACCATTACGGTGGAGGGACACGGAGATTACCCTAAGGAAAAAGTGGAAGGGGACGACACAGGTATTGTGGTCAGCTGTGATGGACAGAGTGAAGAGCAGACCAATATGTGGCAGTATTATGTAAACCGAATCCATAACGTGGATGAGTTTATGCAGGATTATATAGAAGCTTTGGACGCCAGAGGCGAGGATACCCTTGTGGTTATGTTTGGGGATCATCTTCCTACCATGGGACTTACCAATGATGAGGTTGCCACCGGAGATTTGTTCCAGACCAAATACATTACCTGGAATAACTTCGGAATGTCCAAGGAAGACCAGGATTTGACCTCATACCAGTTGGTATCTGAGTACCTGAACCGTCTTGGTATTCATGAAGGAACTATGACAAATTACCATCAGGCAAAGATGGCAGAGGGTGTCAAAGCAGGAACCTTGTCCTATATGAGGGATTTGAAGGAACTGCAGTATGACATTTTATATGGTGATCGTTATGCATATGGTGGAAAGGATAAGTATCCGGCTTCCGATTTGGAGATGGGAGTAAAGGATGTCACTGTAGACCGGGCATATTTCTTCAATGGAAAATTGCACATTTATGGACAGAATTTCACCAAGTGGAGCAAGGTTTTTGTAAACGGAGAAAAGGTTGCCACAGATTATCAGAGTGGACAGCATTTGACGGTAAAGGCATCAGCGGTGACAAATGGAGATAATATAAAAGTTTGCCAGATGGGTTCCAGTGATACTATATTTAGGGAATCCAATGAATATACCGTAGTGGATCCGAACTATGAGCCGGAGACAGACGAAGAGGAAGAACGCTCAGATGAGTAATCAGATGGGCAAAAGAAAAGGGTGTTTTTAAAACACCCTTTTTCTTATGCCGGATTGTTTTCTGTGACAATCTGGTAAACGTCGATTTTAAATTGTTCTTCTGCGGTGATTCCAATGAAACGGCAGCCGTAATAGATGGAATCCTCACGGCTTTCTGCCCGTATAATCTCGATGACAGTCTGGATGGTTTCTTTGTTGTCCAGAGTAATCCGTGTGTTGTAATAGGTGTTGAGCAAAAACTTGTGGCTGGACCGAAATGCCATACCGGTTTTTGATATATCCACCACATTTACGGAAACAGCATCGCCGGAATCCCCTGTGGGTTTGCCGTTATCCAGATGTTGCAAGGAAATGGTGACATCAATATTGGTTCTTTTAGAAAGTCTTCTCTCTTCTCCCATAGCGAAAATCTCCTTTTTTAATCGTTATAATAGAGTCGTTATTAAAGTTTACCGGTAATTTCATCTATCCGCTTCCGTTCTTCCTGAGTAAAGGAAGTGTTAGAAACAGCTTTGATGTTATCCAGAATCTGTGAAGGCTTGGATGCTCCAATCAACACAGAGGTAACCTCATCATCTTTTAACAACCAGGCAAGAGACATCTCTGCTAGAGTCTGGTTTCGGTTTCCGGCAATATCATTTAGCTTCCGTAGCTTTTCCAAAAGAGAATCGTCAATCTGACTTTCCTTTAAAAATCTGCCGTCTGTTTTTACCCTGCTGTCCTCCGGGATACCGAAAAGATAGCGGTCTGACAATAATCCTTGAGCCAATGGAGAAAAGCAGATAAGACCCTTGCCAAGAGATTTGGCAGTTGTCTTTAAGGCGTTTTCTTCAATGGTGCGGTCTAGCATATTGTATCGGTTCTGGTTGATGATGAAAGGCACATGCAAATCGGAAAGAATCTTGGTTGCCTTTTCTAAGGTGGCACCGTCATAGTTGGAAAGTCCCACATAGAGAGCCTTTCCGCTGTTTACAATCTGAGCCAGTGCACCCATGGTTTCCTCCAGAGGAGTCTCCGGATCCATGCGATGGTGATAAAAAATATCCACATAGTCCAGACCTAATCGCTGTAAGGATTGGTCCAGGCTGGCAATGAGGTATTTTCTGCTTCCCCAGTTTCCGTAAGGTCCCTCCCACATATCAAAACCCGCTTTGGTGGAGATAATCATCTCATCCCGGTAAGGACGAAAATGCTCTTTTAAAATCTTTCCGAAGTTGGATTCGGCACTGCCATATTTCGGACCATAATTGTTGGCTAAATCAAAGTGAGTGATGCCGTTATCGAAGGCTGTAAAACAAAGCTGTTCCATATTGGCGTAGACTCCGGTGTCTCCGAAGTTGTGCCATAAACCCAAAGAGACCTCCGGTAAAAGGAGGCCGCTTTGTCCACAGCGCCGGTAATGCATCACGTCGTATCGTTTTTCGTTTGCAATATACATGAATTAATATTCTCCGGCTTTGTATTTATTTACTAATTTGTGAATACGCTCATATGGGTCAAGCAATTCGCTGATAGAACAATCGTGATTCAAGGTATCAATGATGTAGGCGATGTACTTGCTCATATCACAGTTGATGTAGTAAGGTCTGGTTAAAAGTTCTGGTGTCTGGTAAGTCAGGTTGGTGGTGACAACACGGAAGATGATGCCGTCCTCAACTGCCTTATCGAATTTTTCCAATCCACTGGTGAAAAGTCCGAAAGTTGCCACAACAAAGATTCTCTTTGCTTTACGCTTCTTTAATTCGGTTGCTACATCAATCATACTTTCACCGGAAGAAATCATATCATCAACGATAATCACATCCTTGCCCTCTACAGAGTCACCTAAGAATTCGTGTGCTACGATTGGGTTACGTCCATCTACAATTTGGCTGTAGTCTCTTCTCTTGTAGAACATACCCATATCGACACCTAATACACCTGCCATATAAACGGCACGGTTTGTACCACCTTCATCCGGGCTGATAATCATCAGGTGATCATTATCAATGGTAAGGTCTTTTACATTCTTTAAGATATTCTTGATGAACTGGTATGCAGGCTGTACAGTTTCAAATCCGTGAAGAGGGATTGCATTCTGTACACGTGGGTCATGGGCATCAAAGGTGATGATGTTATCTACACCCATAGAAATCAATTCCTGCAAAGCGATTGCACAGTCCAAAGACTCTCTGGAAGATCTCTTGTGCTGACGGCTTTCATACAAGAAAGGCATAATTACGGTGATTCTCTTGGCCTTTCCCTCGATGGCAGCGATGATACGCTTCAAATCTGAGAAGTGGTCATCCGGAGACATGTGATTGGTCTGTCCGCAGAGAGAATAGGTCATACTGTAGTTGGTTACATCTACAATCAGGAAAACGTCCAATCCTCTGACGGATTGTAAAATCGTTCCCTTTGCTTCACCGGAACCGAATCTCGGAACGGCAGCTTTTATAATGTAGGAATCATTCTTGTAACCGGCGAGAGTGATATGGTCTAAATGCTCGTGGTCTCTTTCCGCTCTCCATTTTACAAGGTAATTGTTTACCTTGCCGCCTAATTCCTTGCAGCTCTCCAGAGGGATGATTCCCAAGGCTCCAATAGGTGCTCTGTCAGTTAACAAAATTTCTTCGTTTGGCATGAATGTGTACTCCTTTGTGTTGATTGATTATTTATTTAATTTTTTTTTGATGCGAATATCGTCACCAAAAAGTTTACAAAGTTGATAATTGCTGAAGATTCTCGAAGAGGTCCGTTCTGAGTAAATATCTCGAATCTGTTGCATAGATAGATTGGTGGAGATTACCGTGGATTTTCCCCGGAGAAGTCGTTCATTTAAGCATAAAAATAATTGGGAAGTGGTAAATGAGTTGCTGAATTCCGTTCCCAAGTCATCAATAATTAGTAAATCACACTGGAAAATTTGCTCGTGAGCCTCCATTGCTTCCTGGTCTTTTTGGAAAACTTCCTTTTCAAAAAGGTCAAACAGTTGGAAGGCTGTGAAATATATAACAGAGAAGCCTCTGTCTAACAAAGATTTGGCGATGCAGTTGGACAAAAAGGTTTTGCCTGTGCCTGTATCCCCATACAGTAATAGGTTACCACCTTCTGAGGCAAAATTATGCACAAAATTCTGAGCTTTTTCATAGGACTGCTTGGCAGAATCCAAGGGGGATTCCCCGGTTTTTTCGTTTGTGATTTCCGGAGAATAGTACTGGAAAGAAAAATGCTCGAAATTTTCCCGGTCTAAAATATCATCCAGATGAGACTGGGCGTAAACTAAATCGATGGCAGCCTGAACAAAGCAGTGGCATTTTTTCCCGTCAATAAAACCGGTGTCTTTACAATCCTTGCAATCATAAGGAGGCTCCAGATAGTCCTCTGAAAAGCCGGCCTCTGCCATAAGATTTTTCCTTTGAACAGAAAGGTCTGCCAATTGTTTTTTCAGCTCCTGGGAAGCGTCTTTATCCCCGTCCAATAAAAGAGACAGGCTCTTTACGGAAAGCTCGCTTACCTGTGTATCCAACTGGGTCAGTGCAGGGATTTTGGCATATACTTCTTCCTGACGCTCTAAGACAATGCGATGGTTACGCATCTGTTTTTTATTGTATTCCCGCATAAGGGTATCATACTGTGGATTGGTTAATGGCATAATGTGTCCCGTTACTTTCTCAATAGTTGCTGTTCAAGGTTTTCATAAAAGTCGTCGTCATAATTTCGCTGTTCAAAGTTATGAAAACGATTGTTGGTTGGTTTTACGGTTTTTGGCTGGACCATAGTTTTTCCGTTGGCATGGGCCTTGTCCAAAGAAGAAATGTCCTCCAGATGGAGAATACCCTTTTTATGCCAGCTGGTTAAGATGGTGTCAGCGTAATCGAAACTGGCTTTGCCGATGTTTCGGATGGTTCTGCCGCAGGCCTCTGTAATAATATCTAGGGAGAAGCCATATTGGTTTGTCCATTTGTCAATAAAAGCAATTTCTTTGCTCACCAGATTCCGGCCGGAAATACCAAAGGCTTTCATCACTGCATAGTAGGACTGGGAATGGATATTGGCGGTGTTTTTCGCTTCGTCCAAGGTGGAAATGCCGTCCTCTGCCCAGTTCATGGCAACTTTATTCATATAATGAATGCTGCCGTGGCCTTTTTCCACACAGTATTCCACCAGAAATTCAATCATTTCTGTGGAGAAGTGCAGGTTGTCATACCAGAACAGAATGGTGTTCATATCCGTCATTGTCAAAGGATGTCCAATGTATCGCTCTGAGACCATAACCAGTTCCCGGACGCTGTTCTGCTCGCAAAATGCTGTTATTTCCTCCGGTGTGTACTGGGAAACTGTGGTATTTGAAGTCTGTGGTTTTTTCGCCGGAGCCGGAGCAGTCTCGGTGGCAATGCCCACAGAAGATGGGGAAACCATCACCTGGGAACAGCCCTGAGGCTCCAAAAGGCAGATGCCGGTAAGATTGCCGGTAGCATCGTGCTCCAGATGAAGCAGGTGCATCTTTTCCCAATAGGAAAGTCCCCGGCGGACATCGCTCTCTGTATAATTAAATTTATCTGCCATAGCAGAAACGCAGAAATTGCCCTCTCCATGACTAAGCATGCGCAACAAATAGAGGTAAATTTTTACAAATTCACCATTGGCATCCTGCATATATTCATCAATAAAAGCGTTAGGGACACAAGTGACCTGATGTCCCCCTGTAGTGTGTATAAGTATATCTGTCATATCGCTAAAATCTCCCTCTGCAAAAAGCATTATAGCATACAAAATTTTCGATGAGAAGAAAAAAATAATCCCCAATTCCAGTAAAATCAAGGGTTTCAGGGAACAATCAAAATGTGGATAACTGCAAAAAAATCCCAAATTTAGGGCATAAATAATCCACAATCCATTGAGGAAAAAAATCCCCAAGAATTGTGGATAATGTGGATAACTATTGTTTTAACAGGTCTTCGCCAATGTTTACAACATCTCCGGCACCCATAGTTATCAACAAATCGCCGTTCATACAATTTTTTGTTAAAAATGATTCTATCTCCGAAAAGCTAGGGAAATAATAGCTCTCAACTCCCTTTTCCTGCAACAGTTTCAGAATGTCCTTAGAGCTGACACCATAGATGTCCTGTTCTCTGGCAGCGTAAATATCTGCCAAAACCACCACATCTGCAATGGAAAGCGATTCGGCAAAATCCGGTAAGAATGCTTTGGTTCTGGTGTAAGTGTGAGGCTGGAAGACCACCACAATACGCTTATGAGGATAGTTCTGGGCAGCGTGCAGGGATGCTGCAATCTCTGTAGGATGATGAGCATAGTCGTCAATGACGGTGGCTCCCTGAAACTGACCCTTGTACTGGAATCTCCGGTCAGCACCGGAAAACTGCATAAGACCGGTGGTAATCTGAGACCAGGGAAGTTTCATTTCCTGACAAAGGGCGATGCAGGACAAGGCGTTGGATATGTTGTGTGCTCCCGGAACATTTAAGGTAATGGCAGGAAGGGCGCTGCCCTGATGCATCGGTGTAAATGTAGCGCATCCCAAGTGATTGTATGAGATGTCAGCGGGATAATAGTCACAGGAGTCATTCATGCCAAAAGTGATAACCTTGCAGGACAAATCACTGCAAAGCTCCTGATAGTTTGGTATCTCTCCATTGATAATCAAAGCTCCCTCAGGCTTGGTATTAGATGCAAATTTGTGGAAGGATGCCCGCACATCATCCAAATCTTTAAAGAAATCCAAGTGCTCTGCTTCCACATTTAAAATAATGCTGTATTTCGGGAAGAAGGAGTGGAAACTGTTGGTGTATTCGCAGGCCTCTGTGATGAAAAGATCAGAGTT
>JALELK010000040.1 GCA_022768745.1 Lachnospiraceae bacterium | reverse complement strand
TCAGCTTCCTCAGTAGGAACGAACTCATGAAGTGGTGGATCCAAGAAACGGATAGTAACCGGGCATCCCTCAAGTGCTTCATAAAGAGCCTTGAAGTCTCCCTGCTGATATGGAAGAATCTTTTCAAGAGCAGCTTCTCTTTCTTCTACTGTATCAGAGCAGATCATCTCACGGAATGCAGCAATTCTGTCTTCCTCGAAGAACATATGCTCTGTACGGCAAAGTCCGATACCTTCTGCACCAAGCTCACGAGCCTTCTTAGCATCTGCAGGAGTATCTGCGTTTGTACGAACCTTTAACTTACGGAACTTGTCAGCCCAAGCCATAACACGTCCGAACTCACCAGCGATTGTAGCGTCAACAGTTGGGATAAGACCTGCATAGATGTTACCTGTTGTACCATCGATAGAGATTTCAGATCCCTCTGTAAATGTCTGTCCAGCCAATGTGAACTTCTTGTTTTCCTCATCCATGTTGATATCGCCACAACCGGATACACAGCAAGTACCCATACCACGAGCAACTACTGCTGCGTGAGATGTCATACCACCACGAACTGTCAAGATACCCTGAGCAGCCTTCATACCTGTGATATCTTCCGGAGATGTCTCAAGACGAACAAGAACAACCTTCTCGCCTCTCTCAGCCCATTCTACAGCGTCATCTGCTGTAAATACAACCTTACCGCAAGCAGCTCCCGGTGAAGCACCAAGACCCTTTCCGATAGGTGTAGCAGCCTTCAAAGATGCTGCGTCGAACTGTGGGTGAAGAAGTGTATCTAAGTTACGAGGATCGATCATAGCAACTGCTTCTTCCTCTGTCTTATGTCCTTCATCAACAAGATCACATGCAATCTTAAGAGCAGCCGGAGCTGTTCTCTTACCATTACGGCACTGAAGCATGTAAAGCTTCTTGTTTTCTACTGTAAATTCCATATCCTGCATGTCATGGTAGTGATTCTCAAGAGTCTCACAAACCTGAATGAACTCAGCATATGCTTCTGGGAATTCTTTTTCCATCTGAGCGATTGGCATTGGTGTACGAACACCGGCAACTACATCCTCGCCCTGTGCGTTGATAAGGAACTCACCCATCAACTTCTTCTCACCTGTAGCAGGGTCACGAGTAAATGCAACACCTGTACCAGACTCATCATTTAAGTTACCGAATACCATTGGCATTACGTTAACAGCTGTACCCCAAGAATAAGGGATATCGTTGTCACGACGGTAAACGTTTGCACGAGGGTTGTCCCATGAACGGAATACAGCCTCGATAGCAAGCTTCAACTGCTCAACAGGATCTGAAGGGAAGTCCTGACCCAACTGGTTCTTGTACTCAGCCTTGAACTGCTCTGCTAATTCCTTAAGGTCAGCAGCGGTAAGTTCAACGTCGTACTGAACTCCTCTTTCTTCTTTCATCTTGTCAATCAACTGCTCAAAGTATTTCTTACCAACCTCCATTACAACGTCAGAGAACATCTGAATGAAACGTCTGTAAGAGTCATACACGAAACGCTCGAACTTAGGATCTGGGTTACCAGCGATCATTGCAGCTACTACGTCATCGTTCAAACCAAGGTTAAGGATGGTATCCATCATACCTGGCATTGAAGCCCGAGCACCGGAACGAACAGATACAAGAAGTGGGTTCTTGAGATCACCAAATTTCTTTCCGTTGATCTCTTCCATCTTCTTAACACCTTCCATAGCCTGAGCCATGATTTCATCGTTAATCTTGCGGCCATCCTCGTAGTACTGAGTACAAGCCTCTGTTGTAATTGTGAATCCCTGTGGTACTGGAAGACCGATGTCAGTCATCTCAGCAAGGTTTGCACCCTTACCACCAAGAAGATTACGCATGGTCATGTCACCTTCACTGAACATGTAGACCCATTTGTTTGCCATATTCTTTTCCTCCTAAAAAATTATACTTTAGTAACAACCCATAAATAAAGCTGTTGACTTCATCAACCGACGCTAAGCGTCCTTTTCAATTCTATCATAAATTGGCAATTTATCAATGTTTTTTTGAGTTTTTCCCTAATTCTGATATGTAACTATTATTTTTACTTTTCCGGACTTATTTTTTGCCTTGTCTTTTGCGTATGCCGTACAAACATAGGTACCATATTTCTTTTCCTTAATAGCCTTCTTCAATTTTGTCATATCCACCACAACATATTTGCTTGAAAGCTTATCTCTGCCATCCTTTGCCGAAACCGACTTTACAATCTTCTTTTTTACATTCCATGCATTCATATCGGTTATCTCAACATTTGACAGCACGGAAATGGTGGGCTTTACAGTATCCTTCACCACAAATTTGGTCTTTTTCCGTGCCAGATTTCCATACTGGTCTCTTGCCCAGTAGGTGACGGTGTATTTCCCGCACTTAGTGTTTTTCACCTTTCCCGTTTTCCATACGGAAACTCCCTGCCCCAGATAGTCCGTGGCAGAGACTTTTTTCATATAATCCACCTTTTCGCACCGCTCCACCACCTGTTTTCTCGGAGCATAAATGGTGGGCGCAATGGTATGCCAAGGATTATTGGAATCCGGGTCTGTAGGGTCCCACCCCCGGTAAGGATGATTTGGGTCCACATACATTGCCTGGGGTTTTCCCAACGGCCCCGGATCCGGGGAATCATAGATTTCCACCACTGTTCCACTTGGACAATTGTCATAAATCCACTTCATATCACTCATGGTTAAACGAACGCATCCCATAGATGCCGCCTGTCCTAACTTATTGTATTCCCAATATTCTATAGCATTTTTCGATGTGGTAGTATAGGGAACCGTGTGGAACAAAATCGGTCCGTTAATTCGAAAGGCATACTGTCCATACACATTTCCAAACAAAGGTCTCCATATATACTTCTGGGTTGTAGTAAATACCCCTGTAGGTGTCTCATTATTTACTCCCACCGAACAGACCATAGCCTTAATCGGAACATTATAAGAGCCATACTGATCCCGACCATATATAGTGACACAATTTGCCTGTCGGTTTACCTTAATGTAGTAAGGCATAGCTCCACCCACAAAAACAAAGGGTGAGCGTACCACTGGTGCCGTAACATTTACTGTAATATATTTCGCAGCTTTGCCACTTTTAATCTTTATCCGGACGGTTCCCGCGTCCTTTCCCTTAATTATCAACTTTCCATTTTTTATTTTGGCATAAGCTATTTTTTTATCCCGTTTACTCTGCTTTGCCAAAACAATCCCGGATTTTTTCGGATCAACAGACACTTTCAGCGTAACCTGTTTTCCCTTTTTTAAAGAAACAGTTTTTACTTTCTTTTTTCCCCGTTTCACTTCAATACTCGGATCCTTGACTTTTACCTTTACGCTTTTTGTAATTCCGTTTGCAGTGGCAGAAATCAACGTGGTTCCTTTTCCCACTGCCGTCACCCAACCATTTTCATTTACTCGGGCCACTTTGGAATCTCCTGTTCTCCATCGAATTTTTGAGGATTTTCCCACCACCTCTGCCGTAACCTTAATCTTCCTCTGATACTTTCCTGTATACAGTGTCACTCTTTTCATAGAAAGTTTCAGTTTCGGTTCTACCACCGGAGGTTTTTCCGGTGTCGTTGGCTGCTGGGGTGTCTCCGGCTGCTGGGGCGTCTCCGGTTCCTGTGGTGTCTCCGGCTCCTGGGGTGTCTCCGGCTCCTGGGGTGTCTCCGGCTCCTGAGGTGTCTCCGGCTCCTGGGGTATCTCCGGTTCCTGGGGTGTCTCCGGTTCCTGGGGTGTCTCTGGTTCCTGGGGTGTCTCCGGTTCCTGGGGTGTCTCCGGCTCATTTTGTCCTTCCTGTTGCAAATTTTCTTCTGTTCCTGTGCTTGCATAAACACTCATTTCCGAAAAACTTCCCACAAAAACCACCGCCGCAATCAACAGAGAAATATATGTGTAAAACACTTTTTTTCTGCTTCTCACCTTTTTCCTATCTTTTTTCATCTTCTCTCTCCACATTTTTATATGTATGCAAAAAAGCGCCTGCATCCGACACCACGTTCAGGCTACTCAGATACAAACGCCTCACTTCATATCAACTACCACTCAAATTTCTTTGCAAAGTAGCTTTCCAAATCCTCGATTTTAATACGCTCCTGCTCCATGGTATCACGATCCCGGACGGTAACAGCTCCGTCTTCCTCAGAGTCAAAATCATAGGTAACACAGAATGGTGTTCCGATTTCATCCTGACGACGATAACGCTTTCCGATGTTTCCTCTGTCATCGAACTCACAGTTATACTTCTTTGACAACTGAGCAAATACCTTTTCTGCGCCCTCATTTAACTTCTTAGAAAGTGGCAACACGCCAATCTTAACCGGTGCCAATACCGGATGAAGATGAAGCACGGTTCTCATATCCGGCTTTTCTTCTGTTCCGATGTTTTCCTCGTCATAAGCTGCACAGAGGAAAGCAAGTAAAATTCTGTCTGCTCCCAGAGATGGCTCAATGACATATGGAACATATCTCTCACCCTTTGCATCGTCAAAGTAGGTCAAATCCTGACCGGATGTATTCTGATGCTGAGTTAAATCATAATCGGTTCTGTCGGCAATACCCCAGAGTTCGCCCCAACCGAATGGGAACATAAACTCAATATCGGTAGTACCCTTTGAGTAGAATGCCAGTTCCGCCGGATCATGGTCACGGAGACGAAGTTCTTCCTCTTTCATTCCCAGAGAAAGTAACCAGTCACGACAGAAACCTCTCCAGTACTGGAACCACTCCAAATCTGTTCCGGGCTCGCAGAAAAACTCCAATTCCATCTGCTCAAACTCTCTGGTACGGAAAATAAAGTTACCAGGTGTAATTTCATTTCTGAAAGACTTACCAATCTGGCCGATACCAAATGGAAGCTTCTTTCTGGAAGTACGCTGTACATTCTTGAAGTTTACAAAGATACCCTGCGCAGTCTCAGGTCTTAAATAAACGGTATTCTTTGCATCCTCGGTAACACCCATAAAACTCTTGAACATCAGGTTAAACTGACGGATATCGGTAAAGTTATGCTTGCCGCAGGTCGGACACGGAACACTGTGTTCTTTGATAAAGTCCATCATTTCCTCTGCAGTCCATCCATCCACAGATGTCTCCAATGTAATGTCATTTTCTCCTGCAAAATCTTCGATAATTTTGTCAGCACGGAAACGCTCGTGACATTCTCTACAATCCATCAGAGGGTCGGAGAAACCACCTAAGTGACCAGAAGCCACCCATGTCTGAGGATTCATAATAATGGCACTGTCGATACCAACGTTGTAAGGATTCTCCTGTACAAACTTCTGCCACCAAGCCTTCTTAATATTGTTTTTCAACTCCACACCAAGGTTTCCGTAGTCCCAGCTGTTTGCCAGACCACCATAAATTTCTGAACCCGGGTACACAAATCCTCTTGATTTGCAAAGAGCAACGATTTTGTCCATTGTTTTTTCCATGATTTTTCCCTCTCTATTTATAAATAATATATGTCAACTGAGTTGCATCTTCATTGCCATCCGGCTGTGAAATGGTAACGGTACTCTCATCCACCATCTCTGTGTCTGCATCTGAGACATAGCAAATCGTACCATCCACCTGAACCGTCACATTTTCCTTGATTACCAATACCTTTAATTTTGACTGGGAAGTGATATCAACTGCCTTTGCAGTCGCCCCCTTCTTGCCATCCTTTACAGATACAAAAGCATCGTCAAAATCATAATTTTTCTTTATCTGCTTCATCTTGCCTGAAGACAACTCAATACCGGTAAACTTACTGTAGTCCTTTACGGAAGCATAAGTAGTTTTTGCATATGCCACGTCACCTTTGACCTTAACCGTATCAAGCTTAATCTTGTTACCGTTTTTGTCATTGTATTCCTTAATAGCGTCCTTCACAAAGGATTTTAACTCATTTTTATTATAAAAGTCCTCTCCAAAGGAAGTCACTTCCTGGTATACCACCTTGCCGTCACTGCCCACTGCAAGGGTGCTGTTCTCCGGCATCTTGTCAAAGATTCCGGTCAATTTACACACGCCTAAGACAATCAGTGCCACCACGGCTACACAGATAATAATCAGGGCAATCAGGCGATTCCGCATCACCTTTTTTCTCTGTAGCTGTCTGTTCTTCGATCTGTCCCCATTCGTTGAAGATTTTCTATTTTTCACTTCACTCATGACAATTCTCCTCACAACATCTCTAAATTCAATCCGCACTATTATACTATGTCAACATCTTTTTTTCAAGACCAAGCCCTCTTATTACAACAGTTCCAAAAACTCCTCTGAGCGAAACCTGTGCCCAACATAATGGCTCCGATAAGTATTTAAAAGATTTAAAAATTCTCCCATAACCTTTTCTGACAGTTGGAAGGTGTATAACTTTTCTATAGGGGTGGAAATCACAAACTGCATAGCATATAAAGTGGAGTGGTCGATAGGGTTGCCCCCCGACTCCTTCTGACACTCTGTACAGACACAGCCTCTTAAGGGCATGCTAAAAAATTCTAACTTTTCTTCTTTTCCGCATTTAACGCAGGAATACACGTTGGGATATTCGCCGTTGATTGCCATAGTTCGCAATTCATAAATTCCCCGGATAAAGGGGAAGGCAAACTTGCGACTTTCCAACGCTCTCATGGTCTGATATAAGAGCTTGAGCCGTTCTTTTTCATCCAAATTTTCCTGAGCGTAATACTCTGTCATTTCCAAAAAATAATAGCCATAGCAAACCATATCAAAATCTTCTGCCAATTCCCGAAAATAATTTGATATTTCTGCTCTGACTACTGTATATGTACTTTTGCCCTGATACACCTCAAACTGACCAAAGGCAAAAGGATTCGCCGCCGCCAACATCTGATTGTTGGAACGTCTGGCCCCCTTAACAAAGGCCGTGATTTTCCCCCTCTCCTTTGTCAGAATTGTAATCCGCTTGTCGTACTCCCCGATAGGAATCGCTGAGAGAACCATCCCCGTCAGAACGATATTGAATCCCACAGTTTTTGTCCTCTCCTTCCCTACAGTATTCCAGGTAATCGCTCACCTTTCCCGTTGCAGCAAATCTGTCCCACAAATCTCCCATAGTCTGCCTCCATGATGTCATCCTTTGTAATTAGAATGACCATTTGCCTAAAGGCTATACGAGAGAAAAAATGGAAAGGTTACTCCATATCATCCTTGCGATATCCAAAGTTTTTCAGCATAAAATCGCTGTCACGCCAATCCTTCTTTACCTTAACCCAAAGCTTTAAATTTACCTTGGCATCCAGCATTCTCTCACACTCAAATCTGGCGTTGCTGCCGATTTTTTTCAGCATAGCGCCGCCTTTTCCAATGATAATGCCCTTGTGAGAATCCCGCTCACAGACAATGGTGGCGTCAATATCATAAATTCCCGGCTTGCCCTCTCTCCACTTCATCTGGTCAATGGAAACGGCAATGCCGTGGGGCACTTCCTCGCTCAAGGCATGTAATGCCTTTTCCCGGATAATCTCTGCTACAATCTGACGCTGAGGCTGATCCGTCACCACATCCTCATCATAATAAGCCGGTCCGTAAGGTAAATATTTAAAAATCTGCTCCAATAAAACAGAGCAATTCTGTCCACGAAGGGCAGAAAGAGGCACCACCTCTGCGAAGTCATAGAGTTTGCTGTATGCCTCTATCACCCCAAAGATGGACTCCTTGTCCACAGAGTCAATCTTATTGATTACAAGAATTACCGGCGTGGTGGTTTTTTTCAACTGCTCAATGATATGCCGGTCTCCACCACCAATGTAATCCGAAGGCTCTACCAGCCATAAAATTACATCCACATCCTTCATCGTATGCTGGGCCACATTGACCATATACTCACCCAGTTTGTTTTTTGCCTGATGGATACCCGGGGTATCCAAAAACACAATCTGTCCCACGTTGGGGTCTGTGTAAACTGTCTGGATGCGGTTTCTGGTGGTCTGTGGCTTGTTGGACGTGATGGCAATTTTTTGTCCAATCAAATGATTCATCAAGGTGGACTTTCCCACATTAGGGCGTCCGATAATGGTTACAAAACCGGATTTAAAATTATCTGTCATGTATCTTTCCTCTAAAACAAATTACAAAGTTCATCAAACATATCTTCCGAAGACTCAAGCACGTCCTCGTTTCCTACCACGCAGAAGTATCCCTGCTCCATGGTATCCCGAACCAGATTTGCCGTAGCCCGAACGTCCTCAGCCACTGCGTTAATCACCTGATCCCGGTTGCGCTGGATTTCCTCAAAGGTAGTTCCTTTCAAATAAGCCGCCATACCCCGGACACCTCTTTGGGATGGTGTCAAAGGTGTATCCATCTCGCTGATAGTTCCGATAATGTATTTGGTCATATCCCGCTCGTCTGCATCAAATTCTTCCAGATACTTAGCTGTATTTTCAAATACCTCGTTGGTCTTTTCCAGATTTGGGTCACGGTAGGACACAAAGTAGGTATCTCCGTTGCTTCCAAAGAAACTCCGGCATCCATAGGCTCCGCCCTTTACCCTGACGTTAATCCAGAAATAATCGTAACTTAAAATCACCTTTAAGATGTTAAGCACCCCGGTCTTTTTGTAGCCTGCATCCATATAATTACCTGCTCTGCATACATATTGTACCTGAGAGGCATCTTTGAAGCCTTCCTTCTTTGGTTCCAGTTTAATTTCATTGTGAACCGGAGTATAGTCTGTGGTAAACAATTTTTCCTTTATTTCCGGAAGGTACTGCTTTACCTGGTCAAAGGAAGTTTTATCCCCTGTTGTACTGACAAAGAGATTTTCCGGACGGAACACCTCTCTCATAAGCTCCTGACACTTTGTCTGTATGGTTTCTTTTCTCTCCTCAAAGTTTTCCTCCAAGTCTTTTAAAAACTTGTAATAGGAAATTCCTGAAGTCATCTCAGAAATCTTTGCCGCCACAGAAAATCCTGCCATGGCACGACCTGCTGCCAGAGTATTTCCCGCACTGTTCATGCGCATTTCCAATCTGGATTTTTGCAACGAAATCATCTCTCTCAACCGGTTTTCATCGGAGAAATCAGATGTGAGAATCACCTCCTGTAAAAGCCCCATTCCCATCTTAGCATTCTCATATAAGAACTTACTCTTTGCTTCACAAATAAACCGATAATCTCCGTCTTCTCTCGGATAGATGCCAAGAGAAACTCCAAGACCTCCGGTGTGAATGTTAATCTCATTTGCCAGTTCACCGTAGCTGTAATTTTGGGTGTCTACCAGTCCCAGCATCCGACACATCAGTGACAGATATCCCCAGTCATCCTGGGATACCTTTGATGCATCAAAGCCCAGACAGAGATAGTGAATGCCGTTGCTGTATAACTCATGGTGAAGGACCGTGGTTCCATCCACCTGTTTTACTTCCAAATCAAGAGGTCTGGCTTCCTTTCGCAAATCCTCTCTTTTTAACATGGGCAGACATTCCAAATCCTCTTTGGAGGATGGCTCCTGCTGGTGCTGTTTCAAAAGTTTAGTCTGCTGAATCAACCGGTCCAGTTCCTCCTCGGACATGGCCGCTTTCTTCTCTGCCAGTTCTTTTTTCAGTTTATCCTCTTCCTGGGTCAAGAGTCCCTTTTTCGGCTCCACCATCAGCACAGATGCATGGTGATTGGAAAGGAGATACTTTTCGATTAAATCCTCAAAATATCCGGTGTCCACCTTTTTCTTTAACGCATCTAACACCTGAACACCATAGAGATGTACGAAAGGCTGCTCCGGGTCATAAAGCCAGCTATCCATACAGTTTAGTCCAAAGATAAGACCTTTGGGGAAACTTCCGAAGTCCGCCTCCCGGAAGCTGAATTGTGCCGCATTGATACCTGCCAGCAAGGCCTTTTTATCAATGCCGTCTTTGGCCTGCTGCTCTAAGACTTCTTTTACAGTATCCATAAATGCCTGCTTGTCCTCCGGGTTTGCCCCCTTGGCAACCACAGAAAACATAGGCTGTAACATACCAGTGTCATAAGACCCCATAATATCTTTTCCGATGCCCCGCTCCAAAAGTGTCTGCTTAACCGGAGCTCCCGGTGCACTGATAAGGGCATACTCTAACACGTCAAATGCCTGGTATAATTCCTGATCCAATGCATCCCCCACAGCAAAAGAATAGGCAAGATAAGTGCCGTCCTCTGTATCCTCTGCAGAGGAAATAGGGTAGGTCTTATCCACCATCAACACCTGTTCAAAAGGCTTCTGCTTTGCAATGGTGGAGTCCAAATGGATATCCTCATATTTTGAGAGATACTCTCTATCCAGATAATCCAGTCTCTCCTGCATATCCATATTACCATAGAGATAAATATAGGAGTTACATGGATGGTAGTAACGCTTGTGGAAGGAAATAAAATCCTCATAGGTCAGTTTCGGAATCACCTTTGGGTCTCCGCCGGATTCATTGCCATAGGTATTGTCCGGGAAAAGTGAGTTTAACACTTCACGGTTTACCACATCATCCGGAGAAGAAAAAGCTCCCTTCATCTCGTTGTACACAACACCGTTTAAAGTCAGTTCATCCTCACGGCTCTCCAGTTCGTAATGCCATCCCTCCTGCATAAAAATCTCAGGGTCATGATAAATGTTTGGATGCAACACCGCGTCCATATACACATCCATCAGATTCTTGAAATCCTTATCATTGCAACTGGCAATAGGATATACCGTCTTGTCCGGATAGGTCATGGCATTTAAAAAAGTATTTAAAGACCCCTTTACCAATTCCACAAAGGGATCCTTCAAAGGATATTTGTCCGATCCGCACAAAACCGTGTGCTCCACAATATGAGGTACACCTGTAGAGTCCGTCGGCGGTGTACGAAATCCGATGTAAAACACCTTGTTTTCATCATCGTTTTCCACCAAACTAATATGTGCGCCACTTTTCTTGTGACGCAACACATATCCCTTTGCATTGATATCTTTTAAATTTTCCTCACGAATCAATTCGTATGCCTGATGCATTTTATTCCTCCCGACACCTTGCATCTGTCTGCAATGTTACTCTTTCATATGAACATCCAACTGAGTATATGGTATGCCGATTCCCTCAGCATCAAAGGTCAGCTTAATATTTTCTAGCATATCCCATCGAACGTTCCAATATTCCTCTGTAGGAACCCAAAAACGAAGCCCCAAATCCACAGAACTTCCGTTTAATTCCTTTACAAAAACCTTTACGCCTTCTTCTGTCAAACGTCTGGTTTCCTTTTGAGATAGTTCCATCAGAAGTTCTTTTGCTTTTTTGATATCTGCATCATAACTGATTGGAACCACTAAGTCCAGCTGTCTCCGGTTACTTTTCGTGGCGTTGGTCAAACTGCTGTTTGCCAGAGTTCCGTTAGGAATCACCACAATTTTGTTGTCCACCGTGCGAAGCTTGGTATAAAAAATGGAGATTTCAAAAACAGTTCCCTCATTTTTATTGGTATCTTCAATAATATAATCCCCAACTCTGAAAGGATGCAACATTAAAATCAACATTCCTCCGGCAAAATTGGACAAGCTTCCCTGCAAGGCAAGACCTGCCGTCACACCTAAGGATGCCACCGCCGCAGCCAAAGAAGATGCTGTAACTCCAAAGAGACCTAAAATAATAATGACTACAACAATCCAGAGGAACACCTTAAACACCTGGTCTGCGAACTGTTTTACTCCCTCTTCTGCATCTCTTCTCTCCAAGGACTTCCTAAAAATTTTCCGCAAGGATTTTATCACTTTTCCACCAATATAGGCAACCAAAAGTGCTAAAACCACACTCCAGAAAAATCCAAATACAGAAGGGAGCACAGATTCTAACCAGCTCTTTAAAACGCCGTCCTCTAATCCTTTTATAATGTTGTCCGATAACACCTGTGATAATACCAGCATATTGTTCTCCTTTAGTCTTCCAAAGAATGGATAAATAATCCACTGCGCAGTTTCGGCTCAAACCAAGTGGATTTTGGCGGCATCAGACGACCTGCGTCCGCCACAGCAAACAATTCAGATATGTCTGTAGGATACATGGCAAAAGCCACTTTACAATCCGTATCACATCTGCGCTCCAATTCCTGCAACCCACGGATTCCGCCTACAAAGTCAATGCGGTCATCGGTCTTTGGATTTTTGATTCCAAGAATCGGATCCAACAATAAATTTTGTAACAGAGACACATCAAGGCCCTCCACCGGATCAGCACTTTGGTCTTCTTTGCGAATTTGAAGAAGGTACCAACTGTGGTTTAACAGCATAGAAAACTGTCCTTTTTTCTCCGGGTGAATTGGCTCTTTCCTAGTGTCTATAATATCAAATCTATTTTTAATTTCCGTCATAAAGTCATCTTCTGACAAACCGTTTAAATCTTTTACCACACGATTATAATCCATAATCATCAACTGATTATCCGGAAATAATACAGACAAGAAGTAGTTAAACTCCTCTTCCCCGGTATAACCCGGATTTGCCGCTCTTCTTTTCTGTCCTACCCGCACTGCAGAGGCCGCTCTGTGGTGTCCGTCTGCAATGTAAATCTCTGACATAGCAGAAAATGCTTTTGCAATGATTTTGATTTCCCCTTCATCATCGATCACAAAAACTCTGTGTCTGATTCCATCCTCTGAGACGAAATCGTAAAGGGCTTCTCTTTTCTTCACCTGATTCACTAAAGCATCGATTTCTTTTTGTCCCCGATAAGCCAAAAAAATCGGTCCGGTCTGGGCATTACAGCTATCCACATGATGAATCCGATCTGCCTCCTTTTCGGCTCTGGTGTTCTCATGTTTTTTAATTACTTCATTTTCATAGTCGTCAATGGATGCACAAGCCACGATTCCCGTCTGGGCTCTCCCATCCATAGTAAGCTCGTACAAATAATAACAAGGCTTTTCGTCCTGAACGAAACGCCCCTCTTCCACCCACTGCCAAAGCAAATCGTGTGCCTTCTGATACACCGCCTCATCGTAGGTGTCCACCTCATCCGAAAAATTGGTTTCCGCCCGATCAATGGCTAAAAAACTCTCCGGATTTTTCTCCACCACTGCCTTTGCTTCTTTTCTGTTATAAACATCATAAGGGAGAGCAGCAATTTTTGCCGCTCTCTCTTTCGATGGTCTGATTCCTCTAAATGGTAAAATTTTAGCCATAGTCTCCTACTTTACAACTCGTACTTTAATTACATCCTCAATTGCATTTAACTTCTCAACTACTTCGTCTGTAACCGGTGCATCAATATCCAAAACTGCATAGGCATAGTTGCCTCTGGTCTTGTTGAACATATCTGCAATGTTAATGTTGGCATCACCTAAAATGGTGGTGTACTGAGCAATGACACCCTTATTATTGTGATGCATAATGGTAACACGACCTGCGGTGTGACATACACCCATATGGCAATCCGGATAGTTGACAGAATGGGTAATATTTCCGTTTTCCATAAAGTCAGCAATCTCCTGTACTGCCATCTTGGCGCAGTTATCCTCAGCCTCTGCCGTGGAAGCTCCTAAGTGTGGAAGTAAAATCACTCCCTCTTCTCCTGCGGTAGTCGGATTTGCAAAATCAGATACATACTTGCGGATCTTTCCAGCAGCAATGCCATCCAATACAGCCTCCTCGTCTACCAGAGCATCTCTTGCAAAGTTTAAGATGATAACATCTTTCTTCATCAACTGGATGGCTTCCTTGCTAATCATTTTTCTGGTGTCGTCCAAAAGAGGAACGTGAATGGTAATAAAGTCACATTCCTTGTAAATATCCTCTACGGAGTTGATATGCTTCACGGAACGGCTTAAGTTCCATGCAGCCTGGACAGAGATATATGGGTCATAGCCGTAAACATCCATGCCCAAGTGTGTTGCAGCGTTAGCCACATTGACACCGATGGCTCCCAGACCGATAACACCTAACTTTTTGCCTGCAATCTCGGTTCCGGCAAAAGCCTTCTTTGCCTTTTCTGCCATCTTTGAAATATCAGTCTCGTTTTTATTTTCCTTTACCCAGTCGATTCCGCCAATGATATCTCGAGAAGCCAAAAGCATTCCGGCAAATACCAATTCCTTTACTGCATTTGCATTTGCTCCCGGTGTGTTAAATACCACAATACCATTTTCTGCACATTTATCCAAGGGAATGTTGTTCACTCCGGCTCCGGCTCTTGCCACAGCCATTAAGTTCTCAGACAACTCCATATCGTGCATAGATGCGCTACGAACCAAAATAGCCTCCGCATCCTTTACGTCATCTACTTTTTTATAATCTGTTGAAAACTGATCCAAACCAACCTCAGCGATTGGATTTAAACAATGATATGAAAACATAATCTTCCTCCTATACGTTCTCTTCCTCAAACTTCTTCATAAATGCAACCAATGCCTCTACGCCTTCCTTTGGCATAGCATTGTAAATAGAAGCTCTCATTCCACCTACGGTTCTGTGTCCCTTTAAGTTTTCAAGACCTGCTGCCTTTGCCTCAGCTACAAACTTAGCATCTAAATCTGCATCTCCTGTGACAAAAGGAACGTTCATAAGAGAACGGTCTTCCTTGCGAACGGTACCCTTGAATAGCTTACTCTGGTCTAAGAAATCATAGAGAATTTTTGCCTTCTCCTCGTTTCTCTGTTTCATCACTTCGAGACCTCCCATCTTCTTAATCCACTTGAATACCTTGCCGCAAATGTAAATGCCATAGCACGGAGGAGTGTTATACAAAGAATCTGCATCTGCCTGTGTCTTGTATTTTAACATAGTAGGTGTGCCCGGCAATACGTCTTCGGAAATCAAATCTTCTCTGATGATTACAATGACAACACCTGCCGGTCCGATGTTCTTTTGAACGCCACCGTAGATAATACCATATTTTGATACATCTACTGGCTCAGACAAAAAGCAGGAAGATACATCGGATACCAAAATATGTCCCTTGGTATTTGGAAGTGTCTTGTACTTTGTACCATAGATGGTGTTGTTTTCACAGATATAAACATAGTCCAAATCCTCAGGAATATCTAAATCTGAGCAATCAGGGATATAAGAAAAGGTCTCATCAGCAGAGGATGCCAACTCAATAGCCTCACCGTAAATCTTTGCCTCCTGGAACGCTTTCTTTGCCCACTGACCTGTTACAATATATCCAGCCTTCCTATTTTTCATAAGATTCATAGGAATCGCAGCAAACTGCTGGGACGCACCGCCCTGAAGGAATAATACCTTGTAGTTATCAGGGATATTCATAATCTCTCTCAAATCAGCCTCTGCTTCTTTGATAATTGTGTCATAAACCTTGGAGCGATGGGACATCTCCATAACCGACATTCCGCATCCTCTATAATCCATCATTTCATCTGCTGCTTCACGCAATACTTCTTCCGGGAGTACTGCAGGTCCTGCTGAAAAATTGTACACTCTGCTCATTTTACTCTTCTCTCTCCTTTAAATCTTTTTCGTCAAAACACTCACTGATTGGAGTGCCCGGAGCCACCATTGGCCAAACCTTGTCATCGCAATCGATAATACAATCAAGTACTACCGGTGTTTTGCTCTCAAGGGCCTTTTTAAATGCCTCCTTAAACTCTTCCTTAGTAGTGGCACGAAGACCTGTAGCCCCCATAGCCTCTGCCAGTTTTACAAAATCAACACTGTCGTTTAAAACAGTGGAAGAATATCGCTGTTCATAGAACAAGGTCTGCCATTGACGAACCATACCTAACACATGGTTGTTAATGACCACTTGTATCAGTGGCAACTGCTGTCTCACGGCTGTAGCCACCTCATTCATATTCATACGGAAACAACCGTCTCCTGCAATGTTTACCACCTGCTTATCAGGATTTCCCACCTGGGCACCAATGGCTGCTCCCAAACCATATCCCATGGTTCCAAGTCCGCCGGAAGTCAGAAGCTGATGTGGTCTGTTGTATTTGTAATACTGTGCTGCCCACATCTGATGCTGTCCAACCTCGGTAACCATAATGGCATCTCCCTTGGTCTGTCGGTAAATCTCCTCAATGACAAACGGACCGGAAAGTCCCTCCTCATTGTAAGAAGCCGGATACTGTTCCTTCATATCCATAATATGCTGCATCCATTCGGAATGCTCTTTTTTCTCCAGCATCGGATTGATTCTCTTTAAAATCTCTTTGATGTCCCCGATGACCGACTCCGTAACCACTACATTTTTATTGATTTCTGCCGGATCTACATCAAACTGTAAGATTTTCGCCTGCTTTGCAAACTGCTTTGGATTGCCCAGTACACGATCACTGAATCTGGTGCCAACGGCAATCAAAAGATCACACTGGCTGACCCCAAGGTTGGAAACTTTTGTTCCATGCATTCCCAGCATTCCTGTGTAACGGGAGGACTCTCCGCTAAATGCCCCCTTACCCATAAGGGAATCACAAACCGGTGCATCCACAAGTTCTGCAAATTCTGCCAATTCTTTATCTGCTTCACTGATAACAGCTCCGCCACCTACAAAAATATATGGTTTCTTCGCCTTTTGAATCAAATCCACTGCCTTTTCCAAGGACTCCTCTGTAATGTTTTTGGTGAGAGGCTCAATAGGCTTTGCTTCCACAAAGGTATACTCTGTCTTTGCTCCGGTAACATCCTTTGGAATATCTACCAAAACCGGACCCGGTCTTCCGGTTCTGGCAATGGTAAATGCACGGCGAATGGTATCTGCCAGCTTTGTCACATCTTTTACAATAAAATTGTGCTTGGTAATCGGCATAGTCACTCCGGCGATATCCACCTCCTGGAAACTGTCCTTGCCAAGAAGAGGTACTGTGACATTACAGGTGATTGCCACCATGGGCACAGAATCCATATAAGCAGTGGCGATTCCGGTAACCAAGTTTGTAGCTCCCGGTCCGCTGGTTGCCAGACACACACCAACCTTGCCTGTACTTCTGGCATATCCATCAGCCGCATGGCTGGCTCCCTGTTCATGGGATGTCAAAATATGTTTAATTTCATCCTTGTGTTTATATAATTCATCATAAAGATTTAAAATGGCGCCTCCCGGATAACCGAAAACCGTGTCCACTTTTTGTTCCTTTAAGCACTGAATAACAATTTGTGCTCCTGTCAATTGCATAACTTCTATCCCCCTACTCAGGCTGCTTTAAGATTGCACCCATATTTCCTGATGTAACCTGTGCCGCATATCTGCGCAAATAGCCTTCTTTTATCTTTGGTTCTCTTGGCTGCCAAGCCTCACGACGCTTTGCCAGTTCCTCCTCTGACACATCCATGTTGATGGTCATATTCGGAATGTCGATGGAAATCATATCTCCCTCCTGTACCAAAGCTATTGGTCCGCCTACAGCTGCCTCAGGAGAAATATGTCCGATGGAAGCTCCTCTGGATGCACCGGAGAAACGTCCGTCTGTAATCAGCGCTACGGTAGAGCCAAGGCCCATACCTGCAATGGCAGAGGTTGGATTTAACATCTCTCTCATACCCGGACCACCCTTTGGTCCCTCATAGCGAATAACCACCACATCTCCGTCTACAATCTTGCCACCCTTAATCGCTGCAATGGCATCTTCCTCACAGTCAAAGACTCTGGCAGGACCGGTATGTACCAACATCTCATCCACAACGGCGGAGCGTTTTACCACACCACCATCCGGAGCGATATTTCCCTTTAATACAGCAAGACCGCCTGTCTTTGAATAAGGATTATCTACCGGACGAATAACCTCAGGATTCTTGTTTACTGCATCTTTAATATTTTCACCTACGGTCTTACCGGTAACGGTCATACAATCCAAGTTCAACAAACCAATATCTGCCAACTCCTTCATCACTGCATACACACCGCCGGCTTCATTTAAGTCCTCCATGTAAGTAGGGCCTGCCGGTGCCAAATGGCAAAGGTTTGGTGTTCTTTCACTGATTGGATTTGCGTATGAAATATCAAAATCAAATCCCACTTCATGAGCAATTGCAGGCAAATGAAGCATAGAGTTTGTGGAACAGCCCAATGCCATATCCACAGTAAGGGCATTGATAATAGCCTCTTTTGTCATAATGTCTCTCGGACGGATGTCCTTGCGATACATATCCATAACCGCCATACCGGCATGCTTTGCAAGACGGATACGGTCAGAATAAACAGCAGGAATGGTTCCATTTCCGCCTAAGCCCATACCAAGAGCTTCTGTCAGACAGTTCATAGAGTTTGCTGTATACATTCCTGAGCAGGAACCACAGGTAGGACATACCTTCTGCTCATATTCCTTTACATCCTCCTCTGTCATCTTGCCTGCCTCATAAGCGCCCACAGCCTCAAACATAGATGACAAAGATCTCTTCTGTCCCTTTACATGACCTGCAAGCATCGGACCACCGGATACAAACACAGTAGGGACATTTACTCTTGCAGCTGCCATCAAAAGTCCCGGAACATTTTTATCACAGTTTGGCACCATAACCAAAGCGTCAAACTGATGTGCCAAAGCCATACATTCTGTGGAATCTGCAATCAAATCTCTAGTGACCAGAGAGTATTTCATTCCGGTATGTCCCATGGCAATACCATCACAAACCGCAATGGCAGGGAATACCACCGGCACACCACCAGCCTCTGCAACTCCAAGCTTTACTGCATTTACAATCTTATCCAAATTCATATGTCCCGGTACAATTTCATTGTAGGAACTTACAATACCAATCAAAGGTTTTTTCATTTCTTCTTCGGTAAATCCCAAAGCATTAAACAAACTTCTGTGTGGAGCCTGTTGCATTCCAGTCTTTACATTATCACTTCGCATTCTGTTCTCCTCTTTTCTTCCTTTATTACCCGCATTAAATATATGAGCAGATGATGTCTCCCATTTTTTCTGTACCTACCTGGGTGATGCCCTTTGAGGATTCACCCTCTCGAGGCATAATGTCGATGGTACGATATCCGTCATGAAGGGCTTTCTTTACTGCCTGCTCAATGGCGTCTGCCTCTTTATCCAAGTCAAAGCTGTAGCGGAGCATCATAGCTGCACTTAAAATGGTGGCTATAGGATTTGCAATTCCCTTGCCTGCAATGTCCGGAGCCGATCCGCCACTTGGCTCATATAAACCAAATTTTGTCTCGTTTAAGCTGGCTGAGGAAAGCATTCCGATGGAACCGGTTACCATACTTGCCTCATCTGATAAAATATCTCCAAACATATTCTCTGTGAGAATCACATCAAACTGTTTTGGATCCTTTACCAACTGCATTGCACAGTTGTCTACCAGCATATGTTCGTAGGTAACTTCCGGATAATCCTTTGCCACCTCTTCCACAATCTTTCTCCAAAGTCTGGAAGAATCCAAAACATTTGCCTTATCTACACTGGTCACCTTCTTGCGACGCTTCATAGCAATGTCAAATCCGCGTTTTGCAATACGTCTAATCTCATTTTCGTTATATGTAAGTGAATCACAAGCGGTCATCACACCGTCAATCTCCTTGGTGCTTCGCTCACCAAAGTACAAGCCGCCTGTCAGCTCACGCATAATCATCATATCAAAACCGTCTCCGATAATATCATCCCGAAGAGGGCAGGCTGCCTTTAACTCCTGATAGAGGTATGCCGGTCTCAGGTTTGCAAAAAGATTTAACTCTTTTCTCAATTTCAACAATCCCGCTTCCGGACGAAGTTGTGGTGGCAACTGATACCATGGAGAAGTGGCTGTATTTCCGCCAATTGATCCCATCAATACCGCATCGCTGGCTTTTGCCTGGGCAATGGCCTCGTCTGTAAGTGGCGAACCTGTAGCATCAATGGAGCATCCTCCCATCAGTATCTCATCATAGGTGAATGTGTGGCCATAGGTAGCACAAATCTTGTCTAAAACTTTCTGTGCTTCCCTTACAACTTCCGGTCCGATCCCATCACCATAAATCACTCCAACCTTGTAATTCATGTTAACTTTCCTCCTATATCGCTTAGATTCTGCTATTTGAATCTATACTTTACTATAATAAAGTATTTACCCTATGTTTTCAATATGAACATTGCATAAATATGCAAAAAGACCCTCACCTAAAAAAGGCAAGGGTCCCAACTTTTTTCTATTATGAGATACTCTTCATAGCCTCCGCAAT
Source organism: Lachnospiraceae bacterium (assembly GCA_022768745.1). Lineage (GTDB taxonomy): Bacteria > Bacillota > Clostridia > Lachnospirales > Lachnospiraceae > Pararoseburia. Next base: position 48,123 of record JALELK010000040.1, on the reverse strand, counting down.
GTCAGAAATTTTCTGTAAGTATGTATTCATATCTCTCATAGCATCCATATTGCTGTCACTAAGAGAAAGCGCTGTCTCTGAGGAAGCAGCCACTTCCTGGGATGTAGCAGAAAGATTTGCGATGCTGTCTGTGATTTCCGAGTTAGCTCCCAAAACATCTGCCACAGAATCTGCCACCTTCTCCACGCCGTCTGTAAGTGATACGGTATTGTTCTGAATGTCAGCCAACTTTTCTCCGGTGGAATTAATCATCTCATTCTGACGGACGATGCACTCTGTGGATTTGCCCATACTGGTAATAGCAATATCTGCTTCCGCTGTCAGCTTACCGATAATCTCTCCAATCTGTTCTGTTGCCTGTCTGGTTTCTTCAGCCAGATTTCGGATTTCGTCTGCAACCACCGCGAATCCTTTGCCGGCTTCTCCGGCTCTGGCCGCCTCAATAGAAGCATTAAGCGCTAACAGATTTGTCTGGGAGGAGATTCCCAGAATGGTCTCGGTAATAGCATCCACCTCGTGAATACGATTGCTCAAATTATTAGCAGAGGTCTCTGTCTGACGATTCATCTCTGCCACTTCCTTTGCCTGTTCCTCAAGCTTATGAATCAAATCAACCCCTTCCTCCACTGTAACTCTGGTGGATTCAGAAAGATTGCTCATCTCCTTGGTCTGCTCGTCCACATCCTGAAGAATATTTTGAATTTCTACCGTCTGCTCTGTCTGATGCTCAATGGCTTCCGCCGTAAGCTTTGTACTCTCTGCAATCTCATTGGTGGAATCATGGCTACTCTGCATACAACCATTTAAGGTCTCTGCCACTTCCTTCGCCTGCTGGAACTGATTTGTCAAATCATTGGCATAGTCCACAATCTCCTTTGCCACATTGGCCTGCTTAGCCGCATCGGATTCGATCTGTGAAATAGTTTCCTCCTGATGTTTTTGCTGCTGAGCAGAAATGAAAAGCTCCGCTGTAGCCGCAACTACCACTGCCGCCACCTGAATAATATAGTTGTTCATAAAACTCTCGGTAGCAATAAAATTTGCATAATAAATATCATATACAATGGAAGTAATAACCGCAAAAACCGCTCCCAACTTCACCACTTTTACCTTCTGGAACATCATAACCAAAACCGCAATCGGGAAGATGGTTACAAAGTAAAAGAAGTTACTTCCTGTGAAAAGAACAATCAGATAAAAAATAAACACCGGGTAAATACTGTAATGATAGAAGTTTTCCTGAAACTGATGTTTCTTAAATCCAATCACCTGAACGATGATTGCAATCACACCTGCCACCAATGCCACCGTCCGGGGAAGCATCGATTCTCCCTGCATTAACGCTGCAATTTCCAATACAACCAATGCACCGGAAATCATCAAACCGATAATCATACCAATCCGGTTTCTTTCCCCCATCTGTTTCTCTCGTAAAGACATCCTCTGTACCTCTCTTTGCTAATAAATTCTATATCCCCCAAATAAACTACCCATATTTTACGATATTGTGTAGGATTTTTCAATATTTCAACAAAAAAAACACAAAATCTTGTGGATTTTGTGTTTTACTCTCTGTTATGAACAGTTACAGCTCAACTGGTCCAATCCGTCGCCTCCCTGTTTCCCGTAAACCGGTGGTTTATAGTGCTCTAACTGCTTTAAAACACCCTTTACCACTGCATATTCCATAGCCTGTTCTTTTGTAATATCTTTGTGAGCACAAAAGCGCTCCAAGTATTCTTCCTGTGCCTGATTCATAATTACACCTCCCACACATCTTTAGGAGATATTATATCACTCTCGCCAGCAAAGAAAAAGGCTAATTTACTCTTCAAGCAAATCCTCTAAGGTGGTATTATCAATCACATCGCTGATGGCATTGTCTAATTTTTCCCAGAGTTTTAAGGTGACGCATCCATTGGCCCGCTCGCAATTATTGGTATCCCCTGCCAGACAGGAAACCGGAACCATATCCCCTTCTGTCATACGAAGAATTTCTCCCACCGTGTAATCCTTTGGCTCTCTGGTAAGGGTGTATCCTCCCTGAGGACCTCTGACGCTTTTCACAAAATTCGCCTTATTTAAAAGAGATACCACCTGTTCCAAATATTTATCTGAGATTTCCTGACGTTTCGCCACATCCTTAATTCTGATAGGCTGACCGTTACTATTCTGTGCCAAATCAATCATAAATCTAAGAGCATATCGCCCCTTTGTAGATACTTTCATAAATCAAACTCCTTTTTCCTACCATTTTGATAGGATTTGGTATATCTCTGAGTTTAGCTTTTCCGCGGGGTTTTGTCAATGGGGATATTCGGGAATAAGCCTCTCTTTATAATAAAAAGGTTTCTAGAAAAGGCATTTTGTGTTATATTATATATACTACATATTTATTAGGAGGTTTTTCCGTGAAATTACCCAACAATGAATCAGCCGAAAATTATTTGGAGACTATCTTAGTTCTCAGTCAAAAATTACCAGTGGTTCGCTCCGTGGATATTGCCAATGAATTAGACTTTAAAAAATCCAGCGTCAGCATTGCAATGAAAAATCTCCGGGAGAAAAATCACATCACTGTCACCGATGCAGGATTCATCTATCTGACAGATTCCGGAAGGGAAATTGCAGAGATGATTTATGAGAGACACACATGGATTTCTGAGACTTTGATTTCTCTGGGAGTCCCTGCAGAGATTGCCTCCGAAGATGCCTGCCGTATTGAGCATGTGATTAGTAAAGAAAGCTTTGACGCTTTAAAAAAGGCTGCTGCCAAAATGGAACAGGCTATGAAAAAGATGAAATAAAACTGAAGGAGACAAAAGGTCGCACATTGGTGCGACCTTTTCCTTTTCATTTCCTATTATTCTTCAGGATCTTCCAGACGTTCCAAGCCGTCTGCTTCTTCACTGATGTGAGGTGTACTCTCCGCCTCATCATCATTGTAAACTTCGATTTCCTTGATAGCGTGCTCATTTCCCTGTACCAGATAGGTATGTTCGCTTCCGCAATATGGACAAATCTTGCCGTGTTCCACGGTACCATAAGTCTTTTCACAGTCCTCACAGTAGGTCACAGCAGGAATCATCTCTACCTCCAGCTTACAATCCTTTAAAATCTCACTCTTGGTACATTTCCAATTCCAACAGTCCACCAGATAATCCGGTATGACTGTTGAAACTTCGCCCACTTGAAGGGTCACTTTGTTTACTCGATTCACATGGTTTTCCACAGCCAGTTTTTCCACTGTGTTGGCAATGTGAAATACGATTCCTAATTCATGCATGTAATTTCTGTTCCTTTATTCATTATTTTTTGCTGCGTAAGCCTCTTTGTATTCCTTAATCTGACGCTTCTCTTCGGCAGTCTTTGGAGTGAATACAATCTTTGCAGCTCTCTTCAATTCGTATGGCAAAATCTTCTTGAACTTGTCTTCTGCCACAGTCATTTCTGAGCATGCCGGGTTATCTCTCTTAAGAGTAATCGCATCAAACATACACTTGGTTGTACATACACCACAACCGATACACTTGTTAGCATCAATAATTGTAGCACCACATCCAAGACAGCGAGCGGTCTCTGTCTTAACCTGCTCTTCGGTGAGCGCAAGACTTGCATCCTCGAATCCCTTTGGATTTACAGCAGGATTTACACCCTGAGACTGACGGGATGAGTTGTCATAGCTCTCAACATTGATGTTGTCCTTGTCAAGTTCAATGAACTCCCAACGGTTACGTCCAATCTTCATATGTCCGTTCTGTACATAGCGGTGAAGAGATTCAGATGCCCAATGTCCGGCTGCAATTGCGTCAATTGCAAACTTAGGTCCGGTATAAACATCACCACCTACGAACAAATCAGGAGCACCTTCTACCTGATAGGTAAGTCCGTCTGCCACCAAAGCAGGTCCGCGGAACTGAACGTTCTCGTTCTTTAACAAGTCGCCCCATACAGAAGCCTGACCTACAGCAAAGATAACTCTATCACATTCGATGGTAATTGTCTCGTTCTCATCGTACTGAGGATCAAATCTGCCCTCTGCGTTCTTAACCTGTGTACACTTCTTAAATACAATACCGGAAACTTTTCCGTCGGTAACCAAAACTTCCTTTGGTCCCCAACCACACTTGATGGTTACGCCATCTTCTCCGGCTTCTCTTACTTCTTCGTCAGATGCAGGCATCTCACTTTCAGACTCAAGGCAAAGCTGTGTCACTTCAGCAGCACCATTTCTTGCGCTGACTCTGGATGCATCGATAGCAACATTACCACCACCGACAACAACGACACGACCATTATATTCCTTGCCACCGCAGTTAGCCTCTGCCAAGTAATCAATAGCAGTAAAGGTTCCTTCTGCGTCATCTCCCGGAACTCCAGGGCGACGACCCGCACTACATCCGATTGCAATGTAGAATGCCTTGTAGCCCTGTGCTCTCAATTCATCTAATGTAATATCTTTACCAACTTCAACACCGGTCTTAATCTCAACGCCCATCTCCTTCATAACATCGATTTCTGCTGCGATTAAGTTCTTCTCCAATTTGTAAGAAGGAATACCATAGCGAAGCATACCACCTGGCTCAGCGTTCTTCTCAAATACAGTTGGATAATATCCTTTTTCTGCAAGGAAGAATGCTGCGGAAAGTCCTGCAGGGCCACCACCGATAATAGCAATCTTTTCATCCCAACGTGACTTGTATGTACTAGCAGGAATAACAACAGGTGGGATGTATCTTGTCTCAGCCTTCAAATCTCTCTCTGCAATAAATCTCTTAACTGCATCGATTGCGATTGGATCATCAATAGTACCGCGGGTACATGCATCCTCGCAGCGACGGTTACAGATATGTCCGCAAACTGCAGGGAATGGATTCTGCTTCTTAATCAAAGCCAAAGCCTCTGTGTATTCACCCTGTGCGGCTTTCTTTAAGTAACCCTGTACTGCGATATGTGCAGGACAAGCGGTCTTACATGGTGCAGTACCGGTCTTATGTGTATTGATACGGTTGTTATCACGATAATCAGGATCGTAGAATTCCTTGCCCCATTTAACATGATCCGGAAGCAACTGCTTTGGATACTGTACTTCTGTACCATCCTTCTGGCAAAGCTTCTGTCCTAATCTGGTTGCACCTGCAGGACAGTACTCAACGCATCGACCACAAGCCACACACTTATCCTTGTCAACATGTGCCACATAAGCGGAACGTGACATATTTGGTGTGTTGAAAAGCTGTGATGTACGAAGAGCGTTACAAATCTCTACGTTACAGTTACAGATACCAAAAATCTTGTTCTCACCGTCAATATTTGTAATCTGATGAACAAAACCATTGTCCTCAGCTCTCTTTAAAATAGCAAGTGCTTCTTCTTTGGTAATGTCATGACCCTTGTTTGTCTCACGACAGTAATCAGCGAAGTCCCCCACACCGATACACCAAGCGAAATCATCATCTGCACATCCGTCACCGATTGCCTTACGAGAAGCACGACAGCTGCAACGACCTACACCGATGTGTCCTTCGTACTTATCCAACCAGTATGACAAATGCTCAATGTCGATGGATTCATTTTCCATCTCGATAGCCTTCTCTACCGGAATAACGTGCATACCTACACCAGCACCTCCTGGAGGTACCATCTGGGTAATGCCTTCCAATGGAAGGTAAGTCATTCTCTCAAAGAAGGATGCCACATCCGGATGATCTGCAAGTCTAGGATTGCTTCTGTCCTCCAACTCTTCCATGTTAAACAACTCAGCAGAACCCGGTACAAACATAGGAAGGATGTATCTGCGCTCTGACTGTGGAGCTGTACGTCCATTGTGATCATAGTGATAACCATAATCGTACTCCAACAATCCGATGTAGCTCATATCATCAAGAAGCTTCTGGAAACCATCCTTACCAAGCTTTGCAACCTTCTCTTTGTTCATATCGCAAAGCTGTTCAAAGGTGTAGTGCTCTCTCTTTTTCATTGTGAGACCAACTTCAGCCATCTCTTCTGTGATAATCTCAGCTAATCCCCAATACTCAGGGTCTTCGACTTTCACGCCCCCAATCATGTGACCAGCCACATCTGTGATTCTCTTGCCCAAGTCGATAATTGCCTGACTAGGCGCAGCATCATGCTTGTGGTTTGCAGGCCACTCATTATACTTGTTCATGTCCATATCTTCGTTTCTCCTCTTTTCTTATTTTTGCTTTGTTTATCCAAAAATAAGCACCTCTTATGCTTATTTTCTATTTTATCTGTTTTTTACATTTTTCTCAACAAAATCATTGTTTGAAGTGTAACTCCCTCAGGCCTTCCACTTCATCACAAATTTCCTGCAAACTACAGGTTTTGCAGTCTGACATCACATTCTTTAAAATGTGGTCAATAGTCTTTGTGATTCTCTCTGCTTGTCTGATTTCGTTTTTTAATTCATTGTATGGAAAATCCGGGTGGGTTATGAATATTAATTTCACCGCTTCCACCTTGGAGTTTTTGTGAAAACTCTCCAACATAAGATTTCCCACTTTTTCAAAGTCCAGTCCCTGAGACAAAGCCTCCCTGGAAACTCTCACGCTCTCCCTTTCGTGAAGGGGCGATACCCGCATCATAAATCCCTTTGGACTCACATGATAACGGACATACTCGATTTTACGAATGGCATTATACAGCGTGTTTCCCTCGCCCATCTCCTGACTTTTTACTCTGGCCACCGCCAGTCTGGCATAGGGGACATCCCCCTTTATCTCCGGCAAATCCGGTCCCACCAAAAGTATCTCGTCCTTTGGAACCAAATCCACATCATCTGTGACTGCCGTACCCCCCAGTGCCGGCAACGAAGCAGTGCTTCCACCCAATTCATAGGCCATGTCCGAACGGAGAATCAGGTTGGAATTCCCTGCGTCCTCCCAAACAGCCTCTCCGGTAACCGGCAAGGATTTTACAGGGCACTCACCTATCAGAGTGCCCCAGTTTGTTATGATTTCATCATATAATTTCATAATTACAGGTGCTTATCCCTCTCAATTTTGTCATAATGCTTGTTCATCAATGGCTCGATGAGAGACAGCATTTTCATATCAAGATTGAAGAAGTATACAATAAAACTCAATACAAATAAGCAGACAAACACAATCGCAATAATCAATAATACGTGTAAAAATGTAGCCATGTTAACACCTCTTTCTATTTTTTAGCCATACCTTTTTGACGGGCAAATTCTGCTGCTCCCAAGGCTCCCATCAACTGTGGGTCAATCGGCAGGTCGATAACCTTTAAGTTTAATACCTTTTCGATGGCTTCCTTCAAGCCGTCATTTTTCGCACATCCACCGGTCAAGGTAATGGAATCCACAGCACCTGCCTTCTTTGACATTACAAAACATCTCTTTGCAACAGAAAGCTCAATACCTGCTGCAATTTCATCCATAGGCTTTCCTTCTCCTACTAAGGAGATAACCTCAGACTCAGCAAACACGGTACACTGTGCTGTAATCGGAATCACGTTCTTTGCCTTCAAAGAAAGTTTGGAAAAATCATCCAGTGTCATCTCGAATGCCTTTGCCATCGCCTCAAAGAAACGTCCAGTTCCGGCTGCGCATTTGTCATTCATAGCAAAGTTTAAAACGGTACCGTCGGTATCTACTGCAATACCCTTGACATCCTGTCCACCGATATCAATAATGGCCTTTACGCTTGGGTCAGCAATGTGAACACCCATAGCGTGGCAGCTAATCTCTGAAATGTTTTCATCTGCGAAAGGAACCTTGTTACGTCCGTATCCTGTTCCCACCAGATAATCCAAATCCTCTGCACTGTTTAAGTCAGGCACCTGTGCAATTGCCTCTTTGATTGACTCCTCGCAACTGAGTACCGCATTGATGCGGGAACGAAGAGTCACATCTGCTACCATCTTGCCTGTTTCGTCGATGATAACGCATTTTGTAAATGTACTTCCCGAATCACATCCACCATAATATTTCATTTTCATACACTCCTTACTTTATCTAATCTCCAACGTTTTTACCAAGAATGATCGTCCGGTAAAACTTCCAGAGAAGGATCCAACGGCTCCTCATGGAATACTGTTCTCATATAACGGTTTACCTGATCTCTGATGCCCTGACGGGAAACGATACGGGGATCAAACAAATCGTGGGTTACCCAAATTAAATGGATACCATGTTCTCTGGCCTTTTCCTCAAACTGACCATGCATACCATCAAGAGCCTTACAAGCCATATGCTCCCAAAGAATAACCGTGTCTGCATTGAACTCTTCGCAGTACTCCCAAAGTGCATCCAAAAGTACCTTATATCCACCGTGAGTACGGTTTCTCATAATCATATTTTCTGTCAGCCAAGCCATATCGTAGTATGCCTGCTCTCTGTTTTCCGGTGTGTCTTCCTCAGCAATCATATCTGTATTAACCATAGAAAGCATATCGGTAAGTGGAACGATTCCCCAGCAGTTTAACAACCAGAGCAAAAAGTCCATATAGAAGTGTGACTGCACACCCCAGACAATGGCACGATGACGATATTCTTTTGCCATCATCATCTTGTCTTTGTATGCCTTTTCTGCCAAAGCAGAAATCTTGCGGTCAACCTCTACGAACTCAGGTACCTTTCCGCAGATAGCCATATAGTTGGTCTCTGTGTAAAGAGCAAGGTTGGAACCAAATACCTGTGGGTAATCGGTTTTGTTCATATCCAACCAGTCCATACGATGACGGGTGGATTCATTGACACGTTTTGCACATTCAAAGTAATATTTCCAATCCCATTTCTCTCCGGTGTGTTCCTCGATAAATGCGATGGCATTTCTGATTTCCTGTGCTGCATATTCCTGCACATCATCCTCTCTGTGACGAAGAGGTGCTGCCAGCTGGAATACCGGGATTCCATCCTCTAATTCCAATCTCTTGGAGATAACTCCATTTCCCATCAGAGAACCATCACAAGTCGTATTACACTGAACTGCACAAGCTCCCAAAATAGGTGCATCATCATCAATAGAAAGTCCGGCTTCTGCCTCAGGCATAGGACACACATCTCCGGGAAGTCCGTACTCCTGTGCCACATCAATATAATGAAGGGCTGCTGTCTGATTCAAGAGAACCGCAACATAGGTAGATGGAGTCTCACGACTGAGTCCCTTCAAAGTCGGAAATCCCATCATAACTGCTGTCATCTCATTTTCATCCACCAGGACAACCTTGTCTGAGAATGCCTTGTCATTGCCGATACGGCGGTCGCCACGGAACAGATTATCCAAAAGCTTAGCCACATCATACACAACCAAATCCTGCTCTAAGTGGCAGATTCTAAGATATGGTCCGCGAAGTCCCTGGGTGTGCTTATCTACCATCATAGGCACTGCCAGGTAGTTCACCATCCAGCGATAACGGAACATGGCCTTAATATTTCTCGGCTTTACCAAAAATCCTGCCAGCTGTTTCATAATATAAAGCCATCTAGTGTAATCATACCAGGTATCTTTAAATCCACGCCATTCACGGCGCTTTCTAACCTTTCCGGTGGTGAAAAAATCGCCTAATCTGTCTTTTCCAATTTCTTTTGCCATTATTTTACACCTCCCTGGATTTTCTTGATCTCAATGCTCTCCACAAATGCCTGTACACGGGTACGCATCTGACCGGAAGTTCCGATGGAGTAAGGTCTGTCAACAGCAAGTACCGGATAACCGTATTCATCTCGTAATACCACGGTACCAACCATTCTCTCATATGCCCAAGGATCACAGAATTTCATCTGCTCATAAATGATTCCGTCTGCGTGATATTCCTTTGCAATCTGGTCCACATAACTGCGTCGGCCTACAACCTTTGGTGTATCCCAATAACGTGGGCACTGTCCTCTCTGCTGATACTGACGGCATACCTGGGTCAACGCATCCTCATCATCATTTAAGATAATCTCGTCACGTCCCGGCAAAGAGCCATAGCAGAAACGGTCTGCGCATACATATGCTCCGGATTCCTCCACCAATTTAATTACATCCACATCATCCACTTCGGAACCAACAAATACCACCCTGGCACGGAACTTGTTTTCTGCATCCGGCTCTCTGGTTTTTAATTCCTCCAAAGTCTCTTTTAACTTGTCAATCAAAAGATACTTTGGTGCTACATAGGTAGCCATGGTAATAATGTGATATTCATAACCTGTAATACGAGGATTTTCCTCTTTTCTAAAGTCTCCGATTTCACGAATCAGGCGGCAGACTTCATTGTGCTCCTCCACAGCCTTGCGAACTGCTGCATCGGAAATATCAATGCCGAATTTCTCCTTTAAAGGATTTAAAATATGATTCTGGCACTGTAACACATAAAGATCTAATCCATTCTGGTCTCCCTTTTGCGGAATCTCCATGTACTCGTAGAAAAAGTTTTCCTTGCCCTGTCCCATAGTCTTGAGCAACTCCATATTTTCCACACAACGATTCATCATAGTGCAACCATCCGGTGTGATGATACAATCCGTAAAATTGAATCCACCCTCAATGGCTCTCTCCAAAAGTGCTCTGGAGTACTCGCACAAAAAGCTGGTCATATAATATGTAGCCATCTCCATAGAACCGGTACGAGGTGCACGAAGTCGCACAGAAAATGTACCCGGCAAATTCAGTAGTGGCTCCGGCACGTTTTCACAGGTGGTAGCCACACATTTCTTTCCCTCTGACTGAGCTTGACGAATCAGGTCATTATTGGCCTCTTCCAAAAGCTTTTCAAAGAAATACAAATGCTTTAAATCTTTCATCTTGTTCCCCCTTTTACTCTAATATTCCGATCTTAATCAGGGCTTCCCTGGCTCCCTGAACGATTGTTGCATTATCATCAAGATAAAAGACGCTGTCTCCCTTTAAATCAAACTCTGCCAGAGATGCGTCCGATAAGATATACGAAAGAACCGGTATATCTCCCAAATCCATATATTCCTTAACTCCTAAATCAGGCAAACGATTGGCAATGGCCCCCACCTTGTCATACATCACAAGTTCATCTGCGACTTTCTTTATCGTCTGTACTACCTGTGTTCCCTTTTTGCTGGAATCTGTAATCAACAATAAATGTGTAACTTTCTCCATTACACGACGGTTAATCTGTTCAATTCCTGCTTCCCCGTCAATAACAATATAGTCATAATTGGCTGCTAAAATACCAATCACTTCCTTGAGGTAGCTGTTAATCTTGCAATAACATCCTGCTGCCTCCGGACGTCCAATGGCAATGAAAGAAAATCCGTCCATCTCCACTAAAGCATCCATAATCTGATATCTGGCTTCTCCTAAAAGCTCAATCGCTGCTTTGGCATCTCCATCTTCTGCATTGGCCACAACTTCCTTTCGGATGTCGTCCACGGTCATCTTCACATCCACCCCCAAGGCTGTGGAGAGTCCCACTGCCGGATCCGCATCAATAGCCAATATCCTCTTATCCGGATACGCTGCTACCAAAAGCTTCACCATAACCGCTGCAAGGGATGTTTTTCCGACACCACCCTTGCCTGCCACAGCAAGAATCTTGGCATCATTTGTTTCTGTACTCATGTCTGTCTCCCTTATTCTTAATACAATATCCCCCAGTAGGGGTCTTTAAAAATTTTAACATAACCATCGCCGTTTTTCGACTCATAAATCCTCATTTGTGGAAAAATAGCACATTACACAAAATCAGGCACTTACTTTCATAAATTATCACTAATGGGTTTTATGCCACGCTCTCTCTTTTTTTGTAGCACACTATTTTCCCTCAAAAAATCTAAGGGCTTCCCCTCCCACAGCCAAGAAGGGTAGGGAAAATTGGGCACAAAAAAAGAGTGGCCTAAGCCACTCTTCATAGAGCCTCAATTATAAGTCGATTCGTCCAACGTACTCGTTGTCTCCGGAAGTAACCACATAGTATGCAGCTCTCTCTTCCGGCTTTATGTATACTTTGATGTCGTCAACAGCCTTTCTCTTGTTTTCAGCCTTGAATGCTGCCTCTGCGTTAGCGATGATGTCATCCACCTTGAAGTCACATCCTGAGAACTGAAGAACTGCTGTCTTGGTAACTTCCTTCTTCTTTGTGGTTCTCTTTGCTGCAGGCTTTTTCGCTGCAACTTTCTTTGTGGTTGCCACCTTCTTTTCAGCAGTTGCTGCTGCCTTTTCCGCTGTTGCTTTCACTGTCTCAGTAGCCTTTTCAGCAGTTGCCTTTACTGTTTCGGTCGCTTTCTTTGCTTCCTGTGCGACTTTCTTTACGTCCACCTTTTTACTCTCTGCCATAACCCTAGCTCCTTTTTACAATTAAGTTTCATAAGTTTCTATGTTCTTAATTATATACAATCCATTTGTAAAAATCTAGTATGATATGAATGAATCTAAAGTGGAAAAGAAGCTGTTTGTTGTTACATCTGCACTATCGGACACCTCTACCTTGTCCCATTTCTTTTGGTTAAAATCAGAATAATATTCCTTTTCCACCTGGGATATCACATCGTCCATAGCCTGTTTTTGTCGCTGTTCTACAATGTTAGCCTTGTTCTCCTCGGATAGCTTTTCATTGTACTTGTTGATACATTCAAAGAAATAATAGCCATCCTTCGTCTGAATCATGTCAGAGACTTCATCATTATCCAACTGGAATACCACATCTTCGATTGCTGAATCGTAGGTATTTCGCCCAAAGGTAACCCTGGTGGATTCCCCTTCGTTATAGGTGCTTGCCAATCTCTCAAAGGTGGCACCATTCTTGATTTTGGTGTTAAGCTTCTTTGCCAGTTTTTCCTCTTTTACATAAAGGACATAGGCATCCATCACCCTTGCCTCATCCTCACTGACATTCTCATCCACATTGTTCATCAATTGCACATATACTTTTTCTGCCAAAGCATACTTATGATACATTTCCTTGATTTCCTTCTGGGATGCCCCTGTATAATGGCGCTCAATTTTATTGAGAGAATCGTAGTATTTTTTTGCGGCACTTGCCACTCCATCTTCCTCTGCTTCTGTAAGAGTGATGTCATTTTCCTGGGCATATACATTCAGAGCATACACCTTTGTCAGATGGCTGATGACCGCATCCTTTATGCTCTCCCCCATCTGATTGGTATCGTACTTTTCATTCCAAAGATCTGTGCCGTATAACTTGCCATAAAGATTTTTGTAATTGGCAAGATAGACCTTTGCCTCATCCTCAGAGCACGCAAAGTCCCCAATCTTAAATACATTTCCCATACCGCTTTTTGATGCAAAATACACCTGTCTGTCACCGATGGAACAACCGGTAAACAACAGGGTAATCAGCAGACAAAGACTGAGAATTCTCACTTTATTTTTCTTAATTAATTTCATATTCTATCCTTCTACCACCAGATAACGTCCATCGCCGATGTCAAAAACCTCTTCCGCCTGAAGGACCTCTTCTTCATCCATGCCTACAATATCCATTTCCTCTTCCAGATATTCCAACACTTCCTTTTTATTTTCACAGACGATAGCCATACAACTCTCCAAAAAGTCCTCAGCTTCCTCGTATGTCCCTGCCACTTTCTCCGGCAGTAACTGCAACTGATTTTCAAGGAAAGCCTCTACACAGGCCTCATCATACTCATAACTACTCATTTCAATGACCTCCTAAATTTCTAAAAGCAAGTTATAGTATATAAAGAATTTCCAAGCAATGCAATATCTATACCAAAATTGTTTCATTCAGATGAAAAGAATAAATATATATCTCTTTCACCGGCATACCAAGAGTTCTCTGTAATGCCTTTGCATACAACTGCAACTGTATCCGGTAGCGGTCCACCAGCTCCTCTTTGGTCTGCACCCGGTCGGTTTTATAATCCAAAAGAACAATCTGCCCCTCCTCCACAAAAAAGGCATCGATAATTCCCTGAATCAAAACACTTTCCTCATCCTTTTTTGCATCCGTGAAAAGTTCTGAAGGATTAGCCTGCATCACAAAAGGCTTTTCTTTGTACAATTCGCCACCTCTTGCCGCCTGCTGCATCCTCACTGCCAAGTCCGTCAAAAAGAAGTTCTGCAACTTATCCCTTGACAGCAATTCCTGCTCTTTTGATGAAAGTCGTCCCTCCGAAGTCATCTTCTGCTCCTGGTGGAAAACAGATTTTGCGTCCAGTTCTCCCGTAAAATCAAAGCACTCCATAAAGCGATGCATTGCCGTTCCCCGAAGAGCCCCTAAGTTTTCCTCCGCGACTGTTTCCTCCATCATAAACTGCGGAATCACAGAGGTTTCCTTCTGCTGTAAAAACTCCGGTTGTTCCGCTGTCTTCTCCGTAAACAACTCCTCCATAGACCGGTGTTTAATCTCTGAGACGGAATACTTATTTTTGTACCTTCCTCTGTCTGCAAAGGGATATACAAAGCCAAGTTTTTCTTCTACCTCTTTTTTTGTCTGAGCAGGCATCTGCTCCACCGACTGAAGCAATTCCTCTCTGCCCCACTGTCTTTTCAACTGCTCCCTGAGGTCATTTGCCACCATAGACTCCGGACTAACCAAGGTAATGGGATAAAGATTTCTCTTTTTTTCCGTGGCACGAACCACCCATTCCAGATAATTCTTTGCCCCTTCCCTTGCGCCTATGGAAAGGGGATAGGAAACCTCTCTCCATTTTTCCAGTTTTTCTTCCATCTGAGGAAGGACCCCAAGCACCACCATTTTTTCTTTTGCTCTGGTCATTGCCACATAAAGGATACGCATCTCCTCACCATACATATCCCACTTCATGGCCCTTGCCACGGTTTTCTTGTAAAGGGTTGTCTCCTTTACCTGATTTTTGGCATCAATCAAATCCAGTCCCATGCCCATGGCAGAGTGCAAAATCATACTGCCTCTGGTGTCCATATCATTAAATTGTCTGCCGGTTCCTGCCAGAATCACCACCGGGAATTCCAAACCCTTACTCTTGTGAATACTCATAATGGATACGGCATCGTCATTTTCACCGATTAATACCGCCTCACCCATCTCCACATCATACTTTTTCAACTGTTCAATGTAGTTGACAAAATGAAACAATCCCTGATAACTGGTACTCTCATACGCCACTGCTTCATCCATAAGTTTCTGGAGATTTGCCCGGCGATTGGCCCCTCTTGGCATGGCTGTCACATAGGAGAGATATCCCGTATCCTCCAGTAAAAGTTCAATCAGTCTGTGAATAGGCAGTTCACTGACCAGTTTTCTCTTCTCATCTAAAAAATCACAAAACTTCTTGACCTCTGAATCCGGATGTTCTGCGGCATATTCCCTGAGCGACTCTATCAAAGGTTTCTTCTTTTGATGTATGGTTACAAAATCATCATTGGAAAAACCAAACATAGGCGAGTGCAACACCGCCGCAAGAGGAATATCCTGATACGGATTATCCACTACCCGCAAAAGATTTAAAACCGTGCGTACTTCAGTGGTATCAAAATATCCGGTTTTACTCTCTGCAAATGCAGGTATTCCGTTTTCTTCCAGCACGGCAATCATATCATCTGCCAGCTTGTTTGGACTTCGCATTAAAATCACCACATCTGAATAGCGCATACGTCTCAACTCTCCGGTGGCCTTGTCCGTCACAAACAATTTTTCTCTGAACTCATTGATTTTATCCGCAGTCACCTTGGCCTCATAGGCAGTTTTATTTTCCAACTGCCAAAGTTCTGCCAACTCCTTGTCCACCTCAGCTGCCACTATCTCTCCTGCAAACATTTCCTCCTGTCCCGGATAGGATGCACCGGGATACAAAGCCGCGGCATCATTATACTCCACGCCTCCTAAATCCTTGTGCATCAGGGGATAAAACACATCATTGGCAAACTCTAAAACCTGAGGCCGGCTACGGAAGTTCTTCTGTAAATCAATGACAATACAACCCTCTTCGCCCTCCTTAAACCGCTGATATTTGTCCATAAAAATCTCAGGGCAGGCCTGTCGGAAGCTATAAATGCTCTGCTTTACATCCCCCACCATAAACATATTATGTCTGCCGGTTTCCTCCATAGACACAGCCGTTAAGATTTCCTCCTGAATATAGTTGCTGTCCTGATATTCATCAATCATAATCTCCGCAAACCGACTTGCAAATTCTGCGGCGGTTTCCGTTCTCTCGCCGCTTTTTTCATCCCTTAAGATTTGAAGTGCAAAATGTTCCACATCATTAAAATCCAAGACATTTTTCTTTCTCTTTTGCTTTGCAAAGGCGTGGGAAAATTCTGTGGTCAACCGGATAATTTCTTCCACAAAGGGTTTCTGGGTCTGCATCTGCTCTACCACTTCCTCCAGCGTTCCCCTGCAATAATCGGTTTTGATTTTATCAATTTGCTTTTTGATTTCATCTCTTTTACTTTTAACTGCAGTAAGCAACTCCTCATCTCCGGTAAAGGAGGCGGGCTTTCTTCCTATGGCTCCGTATTTACACTCTCTTAATGCCTGATAAAATCTGGTATCGTCCTCAAACACCAGAAGGTCCTCATACATCTGAATGTCCCTTTGTAAACCGGCAGCATAACACTGTGGTCCCTGAGGCTGATTGCATATCTCAAGCAAATACTTGGTCTCCTCACAGGCTTCCTCCACTGTGTTTCTGATTACCCCCATAATCCATGTAAACCAAGGGCTGTTTTCCACATCTGCTACCGCAGAAACCTGATAAGGTTCTCCCAACTGTCTCAGCCATTTTTCAGGCCAGGGATAACTCTGGGACTTTTCATACACTGTGAGAATCATATCTGCCACAGCACTATCGGATACCCCTTTGCCATAGGCATCAATCAAGTCTAAAAAAGCTGAATCCTTTTCTCCCTTTGCCTGTTGGTACTGTTCCTCCATAAGGTTCTCCAGCACACCGGCACGCATCAATTTCATCTCCCCTTCATCACCGATACGGAATCCCGGATCCACATCAATTCGGTAAAAATAATTTCTCACCACATAGTTGCAAAAACTGTCAATGGTGGTGATAAAAGCATTGTGCACCAAAGTGGACTGTCTCAACAGGTGGGGATTGGAAGGAGACTTTTCCAATTCCCTGTTAATGGCATCCAAAACACGCTCCCGCATCTCTGCTGCCGCAGCTCTGGTAAAAGTCACCACCAAGATTTTATCAATGTCCACCGGGTGGTCCTTATCCAGAACTCTCTGAACAATTCTCTCTACCAAAACAGCTGTTTTTCCTGAGCCTGCTGCGGCAGAAACCAGCATATTTTTATCTCTGGTATCAATGACCTGTCTCTGTTCCCTGGTCCAGTTCGGCATTGATTTTTCCTCCTTTCTCCCTGTTTTTTCCGTGATAAATTGCTAACTCCTGCTCCATTTGTGAAAGAGCCTCTTCTCTCTCCATTCCGTCTTTGCAGGCTCTGTATTCATATCCCGGAATCTTTACATCAAAGCCACAGATGCCCTGATAATCGCAATACTCACATCCGTTTTCTGCACCCATTTTATAGGGGTTGCAGTCTATTTCTCCCCTTAAAATGGCATGTCCGGTTTTCTCAAGTAACATATCCACATACTGTTCCATAAGAGAAAAATCCTCTTTTGAAACTACACTGGATGTGGCATCCAGACTGCCGTCTTTTTTTACTCCCACTGGAATCACATTGGACTTTCCGCTGAGTCCGTGGTCCATAGCCTCAACGATTTGCGGATCCCGGTTTAACACTCCCTTCATCTTAAGTGACTTTAAAATTGCATCCTCTCTGGAGGACTTTTCCACAGTATCCATTCCCACCAGAGGTCTGTGAATGTGATAATAAAACATTGCCCCCGGTTCAATCTCCCGGTCCGGATACTTCTTCTTCAGTCCCTCCATGGTGGCGTTGAGGTAGAGTACCAATTGCACCTGCAAACCATTGTAAAGCTGATTGAAATCTAAATCTTTCTGTCCGGATTTATAATCCACAATTTTTACATATACCTTGTTATCATCCTTACACAAATCAATCCGGTCGATTTTCCCCCGGAGTTTCATAGTATGCATCTCATCTAACTGGATGTTCATACTTTTCAAATCTCCAACCTCCGTGAAATCTACCTCAAAATCCGTGGGAACAAAGCTTCCCCTTCTCACCTGTTCTGTCAGTGCCCAGATGGTCTGTTGCAGGGTGATTTCCATTCGGTGCAAAACATAGGCATCTCTTGCCTGGGAAAACACCTGGGTCTTTGTAATGGTCTGATAACTGTGGAGGATAGCCTCTTTGAGCAAAGCTCCCATCTGCTCCTCTGAAATGGTATACCAGTTTACATCCTTCCTCTTTTGCAGCTCCACAGAGTAATACTCCAGTGCCGTGTGATACAGATTTCCCATATCCATCTGTTCAAAGCTGTGCTCCTGTCTGGGCAAAAGTTCCAAACCATAGCGGAGAAAATATGCGTAGGCACATTTGGCATACTGCTCCAACCGGCTTACACTCTCTGTCATATGTTCGGCAAACACTGAGGATATGGAGTCCGGAGATAAAAGTTCTTTATTATGTTCAAAATAAGCCGCTTTTAACCAACGGTTCAAATTCTCACTCCGGTGCTTTTTCTCCCACCATAAGAATTCTTCCAGCTCTCCTGATTTCACTCCACTTTCTGCATATTCCCGCAATCCGTTTACCAGAAAATCCTCTCCCATCTCCGGTGTCATCATCTGCCACTGCAAAGGAAGATGTTCCAAGACCTTCACCTTTAAAGTTGGAAAAAGATGTTCCAATACACCAAGAAGGTAGGAACGCCTGGTGGCCTTACCGCTTCCGTCCATTCTGCCGTAGGTAACCACTAATTTATCAGAGGGTTTGGTCATAACCAAGTACAGATAAAACCTCTGCATAAAAGCTTTTTCCCGATCCGAAGGTGCCAATTCAAAATCTGCATCCTTCAACTGCTGTCTCTCCATCTGTGACAGAATTCCTCCCCCGGAGGCATTTTGAGGAATAGCACCATCTCTGACTCCCACCAAATATAAAACCTTTACATCGGAAAGTCTGGATCTTTCCATATCTCCTATCATCACCACATCATTTTCCGGTGGAATCACTCCAATACCCAGAGATTCAAATCCGGTGGACAATAGTTCCCGGTATTCATCCAGCGTCATCTCTTCTTGTCCTAAGATGCTTACCAACTTGTCCAAAAGTCCCATGACCACACCATAAATCTGGTCATACTCTTTTGCCTTTGCCTCCTGATGACTCGCCTCATATTCTTCTTTTTTGCGCTGTAGCTTTGCCTCCATATCATAGTGACAAATCCACTGATAAAGAGCCACGGAAATATCTCTCGCTGTCCCTCTCTTGCTTGGAAAAGCATCGCTAAAAGAACGAATAGGTGCCATAAATTTTTCTCTGATTTCATTTATACGCACCATATCATCCCCGGTATAACCCATTGGCATAAATAGAAAAGGATTACTATAGGCGCTCTTTCCGCGAATGTTTGCCGCTAAGATATAATTTTCCAACAAATCAATTTCTTCTACAGACAAATCTGTCATTCCCGTTCTTAAAAGCCGCAGGACTCCCTGGTAGGAATAGTTTTCCTCCACAACCATAAAAAGACCCTTGATGCTCTCCACAAAGGGCTGAAATAACACCTGGGATTTCAAATCCAGAAAATAGGGAATGTGTAATTTTTGAAAAATCCCATCCACCAGATGGGCATAGGATTCCATATCTGCACATACCACCGCAAAATCCCTATAGCGCAGACCTTTGTCCCTCACCTGATTTTCTATATCACAGGCCACATAGGACAGCTCCTGTCTGGGATTTGCAAGGCTGACCATCTCAATTTCATCCTGTACTTTATCCTCCGGCTCATAGGCATTCGCCCCCGGTCGAAAAATATTTTTCTCCAGATGAGACAGATATCCCCCCTGACAAAAACGACCTCTTCCCTCAGAAGCAATATACACCGTTTCCTCCAGTTCAACGCCCACAGACTGAGCCATTTTGGAAAGGCGAAAAACCATCTCCTTGCTCATTGCAAAAAGTTCTTCTTCCCTAGGCTTTTCAAACAGAGGTTCACTCGGATCACAAGTCACCGTAACCACCACTTTTTCCGCTAAGGTAAGGAGAATTTGCAAAAACTGGTTTTGAATAGGAGTAAATCCGGTAAATCCGTCAAATACCACGCAGGCTCCCCTTAAAATTTCGGACTGTTCTGCCACATCCATCAGCTTTTGAAGTACTTCTTCTCCGGTGATATAACTGCCCTCCAGACGGTTTTTATACTCCCGGTACAAAATCAGAATATCCCCTGTTTTCTTTTTAAAAGCCTTGCTCATAGCAGGATGCTCCACCATCTCCTCCACCGTCTCCGGAGAAATGTCATACTGCATAAATTCCGAAATCAAGGATTTTATCTGTGTAATATATCCCGGCTTTTTCACGTTCTTGGACAAAACCTCTAAAGAATCCTTTTTCTCCTGGGAAATCTTTCTGAGCAGAAGATGCTTTCCGGTTTCTTCCAGTACTTCCAATGTATCCGTTCCCAACTCATCAAACACTCTATAAGCCATACGCTCAAAGCTTAGAATATCGATATTCATAATACTGTGTGCCGGATGCATCTGCACCAACTGCTGCTGGGTATGCATAGTAAACTGCTCCGGAACTACCACCAGATAATTTTTCTTGGGATTTTTTATGGCTTCCTCTATCACGTTTTGATAAAGGTATGTGGATTTTCCACTTCCGGCTGAGCCCACAATAAACTGCAAAGACATAGTTTTCTCCTTATACATAAACAAAAATAGGCGTTTTTGAAACTCCCAGGGGTGTTGCCGGTCCGGTCCAGGATTTCCGGCGGCACTCACTAGTCAGAATCGCAAATTTGTAAGAAAAGGCGCATTCCCTTTTCTTATGATTTATGTCCGGGCAAGTTTCGACAGGAACTTACACTGTACCTCTGGGCACAGAACACCTTTCGAAGGGTTTCGTGTCTGCCTTACGTGGGGTGATAAACAATACCGTGCCCGCGGTTTGTGTTTGCGCCCATATACCATAGTGCATAGATGAAACTTTCGATGGGCGACATAACCAAGAGCGGGCACAATAAAATTTGTGAAGCACCCCACTTAGACAGACTAGAAAGTCTGAGGGTGTCTGTGACAGAGGTACAGCGTAAGTTTGCAGTCGAAACGATGCCCGGACACAAACGTTAAGGGAATGCGCCCTTTCACAAATTTAGCAATTCTGTCTAAAATCCTGCCGCCGGAAATCCTGGACCGGACCGGCAGCTCTCCCCCTAAGAGTTTCAAAAACGCCTACTATAAAAAAAGTGTATGCCAAATTGATATCTTCCACAGCATACACTTTCCTTAAGTATTCTCCAATTATGGTTTAAAACTCTACTTCAGATTTCGTATTCCAATCGTATTTGATTGCATCATAAAGCATAGCGCAACCCTGATGATAGTATGGGTTCACGTAGAAGATGCCCACAATGCCAAAGGTGATTGCGGAAAGAATAAACCATCCGATATAAGAAAGGTCAAAAACAAAGGCATCCCACTTATTTCCCATCATCATGTCATGGCTCATACGAAAAGCTTCCTCTGTACTGATTTCCGGATTTTCTGCCAAAATATACGGAATCATACGGTATTCATATGCCTTGATAATTCCCGGAACAATAAATAAAAGTGACCACAGGAAAGTATACAAATCCTTTAAGAACATGGTCTTTACCTTGTTGCGATATCCGGTTTCAAACCCGGTACCCAGTTCTCTAAGCTCTGCCACATTAAAAATGTTGATATAGAAGAATCTCTTTGTACCAACCAACAACGGATTGATAACAAAGACAGAAAGGGCAATGGCTGCGATTGCTACAACAATTGCCACACCCACCAGCATAGCTCCTAATCCCATCAACATACCAAAGTCAAATCCATCCCCAACAAACGGAATGTTATGGGCAACGGCATCTCCAAAACTGTCAAATTCATTATTGTTATAATTAATATTAAAGGATGGGCTGGAGCCTGTAAAAAATGCGGCCACCAGACCTGCAACAACCATTTTCCAATAGTTTACTGAGATTCGTCCCTTCGCTTTTTCCTTGATTGCACTTCGATTCCACATAAGCTATGTCCTCCATTTTCACTCACTACACAGTTGCGCAAACTATGTTACTTATTATACACAAGTTCTCAGATAGTGCAACTTGTCATCAATCTTTTGATTCAATGACAATCAAAATTCCTTCCTCCACTGAAATCTCTGCTCTATCCTCAGCGATTTCATTGCTGATGCCAAGGGATGTAAATCCCTCCATCACGGCATTTTCCAGTGGATATGCAAAGCCCTTCAACGTCACCCCTTTTGCCTGTTTCCACAGGGGCACCACGGAGACATATTTTCCAAATTGTTCTTTTTTCTCTAAAACCAGACGATCCTTTACCAGACGGATACGATTGTGTTCATCCACTAAAAAGACCTGACGGTTCTCTTCAAATCCCAATCCAAGAATGGAAATATTTCCAAGGACATGATCAAGTCTTGTGCCTGTGCCTCCAAATATGATAATATCTCCCTTGGTTTTTTCAAATGCCAGACGAAGTGCCGCCTCTGTGTCTGTATCATCCTTAATGGGATTAAGACGAGTCACCCTGTCCCTTCTGTTGTCCAGATATTCCTTCATAGAATCAGAGGTAGAGTCAAAATCTCCCACAATGTAATCCGGCTCCACTCCCATAGCAGAGCAACTCTCAACCCCTTTATCCGCGGCAATCACCGTCACCACTTCTGTATCTTTTTCCATCACTTTCTCTGCCAATGACGGATTTAATTCTCCACCTGAAAAAATATACGTACCCATAGTTTCACTCTCTATTGCATATGCTCTAAGAATCTCTCCACATTTTCAGTGGCATCACCGGAGAACACGGCACTTCCTGCCACCACAATATTGACTCCTGCATCCAAAACATCATCCACATTGTCAAGACAGACACCACCGTCAATCTCCACATCTGTTTTCAAATTCTTTTCTTCCAAAAGGGTGCGAAGTTCCCTTACCTTATCCAGAGTATATGGAATGAACTTCTGACCGCCGAATCCCGGATTCACTGACATAATCAGTACCATATCCACCATATCAAGTACGTGTTTGATGGTCTCTATTGGAGTTGCCGGATTTAACGCCACTCCTGCCAAAACATCCAACTCCTTAATATGGGCAATGGTTCTGTCCAAATGGGTGCAGGCCTCTGCATGTACTGTAATAATATCCGCTCCCGCCTTGGCAAAGTCCTCCACGAAGCGGTCCGGTTCTGTCACCATCAGATGCACATCAAAAATTCTGTCTGTGTATTTTCTAAGATCTGCCACCACCGGGGCACCAATGGTAATATTGGGCACAAAGTCTCCGTCCATAACATCAATATGAATATACTGTGCGCCTGCCCGATCTATGGTTTCTATCTCCTGTGCAAGTTTTCCGTAATCCGCTGCCAAAATAGATGGTGATAAACAGTTCATCGCTCACTCCTTAATCAATATTTTTTCTTATTATTCAACTCCTCAAAAAGAAGTCTGTAGTTTTCATAACGGGTGATTGCAATCTCTCCCCGTTCCAAAGCATTTTTCACTCCGCAATCCGGTTCATTCATATGAACACAGCCCAAGAACCTGCACTCATCCCGGTATTTATCAAACTCAGGAAAGCACTCCTTCAACTGTTCTTTTTCAATCTCCGGCACGTACATGGAACTAAATCCCGGCGTATCCATAATAAAAGTGTTTTCATTGATAGCAATCAGTTCGCTGTGTCTGGTGGTATGTTTTCCCCTTCCGATTTTTTCACTGATAACTCCGGTCTCCATAACCACATCCTTTTGTAACTGATTGATAAGGGAGGATTTTCCCACGCCGGAAGGTCCTGCCACTGTGGTGGTCTTCCCATCCAAAACAGACAAAATGGCATCCTTACCATCCCCGGAAAGTGCATGGGTAAAATGCACCTGATATCCGGCACTCTCATAAATACCTGCCAGTTCATCTCTCCAGTCTTTTTCGCATAAGTCCTTTTTGTTAAAACAGATGTGTACAGGAACATCCTGATACTCCATCATAACCAAAAATCGATCCAACAAATTTAAGTTCGGCTTTGGGGATTCTGTGGCAAAAATCACCAATGCCTGATCCACATTTGCCACCGCCGGGCGAATCAATGCATTCTTTCTGGGAAGTATCTTTGTGACATTTCCCAGGTGCGCCTGCTCATCCAACACATCAATTTCTACATTGTCTCCCACTAAAGGTTTTACCTGCTTATTCCGAAAAACCCCTTTTGCCTTACATTCATAAATTCCGGCTCCTACTACGAAAACGTAGTAGAACCCGGAAATTCCTTTAACAATCTTTCCTATCATAAAGATTCCTTATACTATTGTTTTGTGAAAGTCACTTTTTCTTCTTCATCCACACCATCACCGGTAATCTTTAAAGTACCGGTAGAAGTAGCAATGTTACTTGCATTAATAGACAAGGTCTTACCTGCCGGAACATTCCAACTTCCTCCCGGAATCTCTGTTCCCTCAGCATCGTAAAGTTTTACAGTAACATCCACCTCATAGGTTTTATTCAGAGAACCTGAATAGCTATAATAAACCGGTTTCGGTCCATCGCTGATAACCAAATCCACAGAAGTTCCGGAATCTACCGTCTTACCCTGGGCAATTCCCTGGCTGATAACACATCCGGCCTTTACATTGTCACTATATTCTGTGGTGATATTTCCTACAGTAAGTCCTGCACCGGCCAAAGCATTGTTTGCATCCTGCTGTGTCTTTCCAAGTACATCCGGCACCTGTACTGACTGGATACCTGCACTGACTTCAATGGTGATGGTATCTCCCTTCTTGCCGTTTCCTGTAGGAGTCTGGCTGATAACCGTTCCCTCAGCCACATCTGCTGTATACTGATAAGTGCGGTTATACTTAAATCCCTTATCTTTCAACATCTTGATAGCTGCATCTTCTGTCATACCGGCAACATTTGGAATCTCCAATTCTCCGGCTCCACTGCTGACTGTAATCTTGACCTTTTTGTCGGTAGAAACCATCTCGCCCTTTTCATATTCCTGCTTCATAACTACGCCTTCATCCACATCATCTGAAGAAGCGTATTCAATTGTGTATGGAATCTTGGCTTTCTTCAAGGCAACCGTTGCCTCTTTTTCCTCCATACCAACTACATTAATCATCTCAACTTTTTCCACTTTTTCTGTGGCATTTTTGTCTTTCGATTTATTGCCAAAATGGAAAATTCCTGCAAAACTTCCCACAAGATAAATCACAATACCAAGAATTACCACTGCGGCAGCCACTGCCATAATAGTAATGGCCTTATCCAGTTTAGGATTTACAGGACCGTCATCTTCCTCTTCATCCTCAAGAAGTTCATCCTGTTCGTTTTCATCGCCGGACTCTAACAATTCCTTCTGAATCTGTGCCTGTTCCTCCGGAGAAATCACTCTGGTCTTCTCTGCCTCATCAGCATCCACAATGGTGACAAAATCCTCATTGGGGCTCACCAATGCTTTTTTCAAATCCATGAGCAAATCTCCCATAGAAGCATATCTGCGGTCTGCACTTTTCATAGTAGCTTTTTGAATAATCCGCTCTAAACTGATTGGCAAATCCGGTGCATATGCGGAAGGAGCCACCATATCCTCCTGCAAATGCTGTAATGCTACAGCTACTGTGGTGTCCCCGTCAAAAGGCACCCGTCCGGTCACCATCTCATACATAACAACACCCAGGGAGTAAATATCGCTCTTGCCATCCACATATCCGTTTCTCACCTGCTCCGGTGAAGAATAATGTACGGATCCCATCACATCTGCATGGATGGTGTTACTGCTGGACGCTCTGGCGATACCAAAATCTGTAACCTTTACCTTTCCTTCTGTGGAAATGATAATATTCTGTGGTTTGATATCTCTATGAATAATGCCCTTGTTGTGAGCTGCCTCAATTCCTCTGCCCACCTGAATGGCAATACTGATTGCCTCTTTAAAGTTTAAACGACCTTTTTTCTCGATGTAAGTCTTAAGGGTAATACCCTCCACATACTCCATCACAATGTAGTACATTCCGTTTTCACTGCCTACATCATAGATATTGACAATGTTGGCATGCTCAAGGCCTGCTGCTGACTGAGCCTCTGAACGGAACTTTGTCACAAAGGTAACGTCCTCCGCAAACTCCTGCTTCAACACCTTTACCGCAACTTCTCTGCCCAAAATGTGATCCTTGGCCTTATACACATCTGACATTCCGCCGGTGCCAATTTTATCTAAAACCTCATAGCGATCTGCAATATAATTTCCCTTTACTAACATGTTTACACCTCATCAAACATTGATTCTATCATCAAAACTGTGATATTGTCTTTTCCTCCGCCGGCATTTGCTTCCTTTATCAATGCGGCTACCTTATGTTCTACTGTCATTCCCAACGACATAATCTCGGCTATCTTGGCGTCCTCTACCATGGTGGTTAGACCATCGGTACACATTAAAACAGCATCCACATCAGATAAATCCACATCAAACAAATCGATGCGTACTTCTTCCTCTGCTCCCACTGCTCTGGTAATCAGATTTCTCTTTGGATGCTTCTGTGCCATTTCTCTGGAGACTTCACCTTTGCGAACCATCTCTTCAATCACAGAATGGTCCCTTGTCACCTGAATCAAATCACCCTTGGACAAAACATACAATCTGCTGTCTCCCACATTTGCCACTTCAAGCATCCCATTTTCTATGGTGGCAACCACAACGGTGGTTCCCATACCGGACTTCTCCTGATTCTGAGATGCCTCTATGAAAATCTCTCTGTTTGCAATTGTAATCCCTCTTTGAATCGCGGAGATACCACTGTCCTCCTCATCCTCTCTGATAGAGGAAAAAATCAAATCGATTGCTTTCTTTGATGCATAATCTCCTGCGTTATGTCCTCCCATACCATCTGCTACGATAAACAGATTTTCAAGAGGTCCCACAGGCTTCTCTGATACAAATACCGCATCCTGATTTTGAGAACGGGTACACCCGATATCCGTTTTGAAAGATACCTTCATGATGCAACCTTTCCTACGTCATTGAAATATGTTTTCTTCTTAGCTGTCCACAGGCCCCATCAATATCCCGACCCATTTCCCTTCTAATAGTAACATTTATTCCGTATTTTTCAAGTTTATTTTTGAACGCCTCAATCACTGTACGATTGGACTGTATATAGCTTCTCTCCTTGATGGGGTTCACCGGAATCAGATTTACGTGACAGTTAATTCCCCGGATAAGTTCCGCCAATTCCTTGGCATCCTGCTGGCTGTCATTGACCCCACCCACCAGACTGTACTCAAAAGTTATCCGCCGTCCGGTCTGCTCAAAATAGTAACGGCAGGCATCCACCGCCTCTGTAATATGATATTTATTTGCCACCGGCATCAGTTCCAGCCTCTTTTCCTGATTGGGTGCGTGAAGAGAAAGTGCTAAGGTAATCTGAAGCCCTTCCTCTGCTAGTCTTCTCATATTCGGCACAATTCCACAGGTGGAAACCGTTATGTTTCTCTGGCTGATATCTGCTCCGTGCTCATCTGAGAGCAGACGGATAAACCGAACCAGATTGTCATAATTGTCCATAGGTTCTCCTGTGCCCATAACCACTACATTGGACACTCGCTCACCGGTATCTCTCTCAATGGAATAAATCTGGTCCAAAATCTCTGAGGCTGTCAAATTTCGCAAAAGTCCATCCAAGGTGGAGGCACAAAAACGACACCCCATACGACATCCCACCTGAGAAGATACACAGACGGAGTTACCGTGTTTATAACGCATAAACACGCTCTCCACCACATTGCCATCCTCTAAGGCAAACAGGTACTTTCTGGTTCCATCCTCCTTGGAAATCTGACAATCCACCTTTTTCAATGAGGTGTAGGTGGTCTTTTCCTTTAGCTCCTCTCTGAGCTTTTTAGGAAGATTTGTCATCTCCTCATAGGAAGGAACCTTATGTACATGCATCCATTCATAAAGCTGTTTCCCACGAAAAGACTTTTCTCCCAGAGTAGTTACATACTCTAAAGTCTCCTGATAGGTCAAAGATTTTATATCAATTTTTCCCGGATTCCTACTCTCTTCCAAAGATTACTTACCTCGTTTCATTTTTGCATAGAAAAAGCCATCCTGGGTTCCGTCCACAGGGAATAGCTGTCTCATTTCCACCAGTTCAAAGGACCGATATTCCTTCAAAAACCATTCCACGTTTTTCTGATTTTCCTCCTGACAAACAGTACAGGTAGAATACAAAAGGGTTCCTTCCGGCTTCACATAACGCCATACCGTAGACAAAATGTTTCTCTGTAACTTGGCCAATTCCAACTGCTTTTCCCGGCTCATATGATACTTAATGTCCGGCTTTC
The DNA here is from genome assembly GCA_022768745.1 of Lachnospiraceae bacterium. Lineage (GTDB taxonomy): Bacteria > Bacillota > Clostridia > Lachnospirales > Lachnospiraceae > Pararoseburia. The sequence goes on along the minus strand of JALELK010000040.1, from coordinate 19,690 downwards.
CGGAAATCACGCCCAAACCGGAACAAGGTGCATCACAGATAACCACATCTGCTTTTTCCACCGATGCCTCGTCCAAAACTGTAGCATCCCATTTCACGGCACGGATATTTTTCATTCCGCTTTTATCAATATTTTCCTGCATCAGAGACACTTTGTAATCTGATACATCCCTGGCTTCCACCATTCCGCTTCCCTGTAAAAGTTCTGCGGCATGCAAACTCTTTCCTCCCGGTGCTGCACACACGTCCATGATGTAATCGTCTTTTTTGATTTCCGCCACATGGGCAACCATCATAGAACTGAAATCCTGCACATAAAAAAGTCCCTGTACAAACTGGGGAATCGCCTTTAAATAATCATAATCTCCTATGTAAAGACCATAAGAAATCTCAGGACACTTCTCCACCTTAATCCCCTGGTCTTCTAACTGAGTCCTTAATTCCTCCACAGAAATTTTGGAAGTATTCACCCGGATAGCCGTTTTCTTTTTCTCCAAAAGAGCACTAAGCATCTCCTTTGTTTTGTCTTCTCCGTACTGATTTTCCCACAAATCAATAATCCACTGGGGCATAGAATACTGCTCAGACAAAGTGGAAAATGAAATGCCCTCCTTATTTCTGGAAATGTTGCGGAGAACTCCGTTGACAAAGCCACCGAGGCCGCCATACCCCTTCTTTTTGGCAAGCTTTACCGCCTCGTTACAAACTGCGGAATCCGGCACACCGCCCATATACAATATCTGATAGACACTGCTTCTTAAAATACAGCGGATAGCAGGCTTCATTTTGGAAACCTTGGGCTTTTTTACGAATTGCCCCAAAACCGCATCAATCTGTATCAGCTGTTCCACACAGCCACGGCTAACCCTGCTGATAAAGGCTCTCTGCTGTTTGCTCAAATACTGATATTTATCCAATGCCTGATTTAACACCAGATGCAGATAGCCATCCTGCTCTAAAATTTCATCTAATATATCAATAATTATCTCTCTAAGATTGGGATCAGTCACGATCTCTTCCTCCAAATAAAAGCACCAGACGAAGCAATTGCAAAATTGCTGCCGCCGCACTGGCCACATAGGTAAATGCCGCTGCCTTTAACACCTTCTTGGTTCCTTTTAATTCCTCATGAGACAGCATTCCGGTGCTGTCCAAAAAGTTTACCGCTCTGGCAGAGGCATTGAATTCCACCGGCAAAGTCACCAACTGGAACAACACTGCCAAAGAAAACGCCCAAATACCGATGGTAATCAACATAGAACCGGTGGTGCTGTTAAAAAGTAAGCCTATAATAATAAGAGGCCATGCCAGGGTAGAACCAATATTAGCCACCGGAACAATGGCACTTCTGAGTTTTAAAGGTACATATTCTTTCTGGTGCTGAATGGCGTGACCACACTCATGGGCTGCCACTCCGATTGCCGCCACACTGCTGGAACCATAAACACTGTCCGAAAGATTTAGGGTTTTGTTTCCCGGATTGTAATTGTCGGTAAGATTACCGGAAATGTGCTGTACCTTCACATCATAAATCCCCGACATCTGCAACATTCTCTCTGCCGCCTGGGCGCCGGTCATCCCGGATGCACTTCTCACCTTATTAAATCGCTTAAATGTGGTATTTACTTTAGCAGATGCCAAAAGGCAAATGATTGCTCCGATAACTACTAAAAAATAAGTAGGATCCCAATACCATCCATAATAACCACCGTACATATTATGACCTCCTTTTATCCCAGCTTTGTACCGATTTCAACGGAACGTCCCCGCAGAAAATCGGCCACGTCCATTCGCTTCTTTCCTTCCAACTGGACTTCTTTTAATACCAAATATCCCTGACCTGTCGCCACCCAGATGCCCTCTTCATCACAGGCACAGATGCAACCTGCATCCACAGGTTTTGCTGACTCACAAGGATTCTCCTGCACATAGGCTTTCCATATTTTAAGGGTTTTATTACCAAGTTTCGTAAATGCACTGGGCCATGGGTTTAAGCCTCGAATCAGACGCTCCAATTCTATGGCACTCTTTGAAAAATCCATCTGTCCCATGCTTTTCTTAATCATTCCCACATGGGTTGCCTCTTCTTCCTTCTGAGGAATCGGAGTGATTGTTTTCTCTTCTAAGCCCTTTAGGGTCTCCACAATCAACTCTCCCCCTACTTCTGCCAGGCGGTCAAAAAGACTGCCGCCGGTTTCCTCTTTTGCCAGGGGCACTTCTCTCTTTAAAAGCATATCTCCGTCATCCAGTCCCACTCCCATCTGCATGGTGGTGACACCGCTGACTTTATCTCCGTTTATCACAGCCCACTGAATCGGTGCTGCTCCCCTATATTTTGGAAGCAGAGATGCGTGCACATTGACACATCCAAAAGGTGGCATATTTAAAATCTCCTCCGGCAAAATCTGTCCAAAGGCAGCCACCACAAAGATATCTGCAGGATACTGTCTCAAAGTCTCGATTGCCTCCGGCTCACGAATTCTTTTTGGCTGAAAAACAGGGATGTCTTTTTCCACAGCCCACTGCTTTACTGCCGGAAACTGCACTTCTTTTCCTCTACCCTTTGGCTTATCCGGCTGGGTTACCACAAGAACGATTTCATGTCCCGCTTTTTGCAGGGCATCCACTGTGGAAACCGCAAAATCCGGTGTCCCCATAAAAACGATTTTCACTATTCTTCCTCCTCGTCATAAGTCACATCGTGAAGTGGTCCCTCCACCAACTCTGTGTACATATGACCATCCAAATGGTCAATCTCATGCAAAAGGGCTCTGGCCAAAAGCTCTTCACCCTCAATTTCAAATTCGTTCATCTCAGCGTCAAAGGCACGCACCTTTGCATAATTTGGTCTGGTCACCTGTCCTGATTTGCCCGGAAGAGAAAGACATCCCTCCTCACCGGTCTGCTCTCCGGATGTCTCCAAAACCACCGGATTTACCAGTACAATAGGGCCTTCCCCCACATCAATAACGGCAATACGACGAAGCACGCCTACCTGAGGTGCTGCCAGTCCCACACCATTATTTTCATACATGGTATCTATCATATCCTCGATTAATGTGGCAATACGGGGAGAAATCTTCTCCACCGGACGGCACACCTTTTCCAATACACTGTCTCCCTGAATTCTAATTTGTCTTAAAGCCATAACTACCTCCTAAATTTAAAATCCGCTCATGGGGTCAAAATCAAACCAGACGGATACATCTCTCATATCATTTTTCTCTAATAAATACTGTTCTATTTTATCTTTTATCTGAACCAACACCTGATACTTTGGCCACTTCAGATAAAGCACTCTTCTGTAAATGTCATTAATCTTTGCCACGGAAGGCTCCGATGGTCCCATACAGACCACTTTCTCCTGACTTTTTTCAACCAGTTCTGCCAGATTTTGCGCCATAGCGACTGCATGTTCCTCCATAGGTGATGTCACCAGAATCACTAGCATATGGGCTGCCGGAGGATAACCAAGCATCTTGCGGTAAACAATCTCCTGCTCATAAAACTTAAGATAATCCTGCTCCTTTGCCGCTACAATACTGTAATGCTGTGGTTGGTAAGTCTGAAACACCACCTGCCCCGGTGTATTTCCTCTCCCAGCTCTTCCCGCCGCCTGGGTCAGCAGCTGAAAGGTTCTCTCTCCACTGTGAAAATCTCCGGCATTCAAAGACAAATCTGCCGCCAAGACTCCCACCAATGTCACATTTGGAAAATCATGTCCCTTGACAATCATCTGAGTGCCAATCAAAATGTCTGCCTCCTGATTGGAAAAGGCTTCCAAAATCTCCTGATGACCGCCTTTGCCACGGGTGGTATCCATATCCATACGCAACACCCTTGCCTGTGGAAATCTCTGTTTTACCACTTCCTCAAACTTCTGGGTTCCCGCCTTAAATCCACCGATGTATTTTGAGCCGCACTCCGGACAGACCGTGGGCTTGCTCACCTCATAACCACAGTAATGACACTGCATTTTGTTTCCCTGATGCAGACTTAGGGAAACATCACAATGAGGACATTTTATCACATGGCCACAGGCCCTGCAAGAAACGAACCCCAGCAGTCCCCGGCGGTTTACAAAGAGCATAATCTGTTCCTTCTTTTTTAACCGGTCCTCCATAAGTTCTGTCAGCCGCCGGCTTAAGATGGAGCGGTTGCCACTTCTCAGTTCCTGTCGCAAATCCACGATTTCACACTCCGGCAAGGGTTTGTTTTCCACTCTTTTGGTCAGAGTCAAAAGCTTGTAAGTTCCGCTTTTTGCTTTGTAAAAACTCTCCACAGAGGGAGTAGCTGACCCCAACACCACAGAAGCCTGATTCATCATCCCCCGGGCAATCGCTGTCTCTCTGGCGTGATATTTGGGCACCGTCTCACTTTTATATGTAGTCTCATGTTCCTCATCAATGATGATAAGACCCAAATTTGAAAAAGGTGTGAACAGGGCGCTCCTTGGTCCCACCATAATGCGGATGTCCCCGGATTTTGCCCGCTCAAACTGGTCAAATCTCTCCCCGGGACTCATTCTAGAATTGATAATGGACACCTGATTTCCAAATCGACCATAAAAACGCATTACTGTCTGATAAGTCAGAGCAATCTCCGGTATCAGCACAATGGCGGATTTTCCCCGACGGATACATGCATCAATCAGTTCCATATACACCTGGGTCTTTCCACTTCCGGTGACACCGTGCAAAAGATAGGTGGTAAAAATATTTTGATTCCAATCCTCCAGCACTGTGTTTACCGCCTGTTTCTGCTCTTCATTTAATATGACCTGTTTCTTCTCCCCCTCTCCCACAGAGATGGGATTGCGGTAAGCTCTGGCAGAGGTCACCTCCACCCAGCCAGCTTTTTCAAAATCCCGGATAACCGAGGAGGGCACGTGAAGTCTGCCTGTGATATCTTCCCAGGAAATGGACCTGTGCTCCATCAATTCCTGTAACAGACGTTCCTTGGCAACACTATGATTTTTTCTTGCCATCAATTGGGTAAACTCGGTTTTCGCCTGCGCCTCATCCAGTAAAAATGTCACGGTTTTCTTTTCCCGGATGTTCTCCTTTTTCTTGATGGGGATCACTGTCTTTAACGCCTGGTTCATAGTGGAACCATAATTGCGTTTCATCCACGCCGCCAGTGCAATCAACTGGGATTCAATAGCGAGACTGTCCTTTGCCACTCCACAGACAGGTTTTATTTTTTCCGGTGCAATCTTTGGCTCCCGGGAAAAATCCACCACATAGCCTTTGATTTTTCGTTCTCCTCTGCCAAAAGGAATCACCACCTGAGTGCCGATTTCCACCTTATCCGTCAATGAATCCGGTATTTCATACTGAAAGGTTTTATCCAATTTTTCGTGAGAGATATCTATAATCACATCTGCGTATTTCATACCTGATTCGTACCTTCTATCGTCCTAATTCTTTCAGCACCTCTGCAATGAGCACTCGCTCATCCATTGGATATTTCTTGCCTTTTATCTCCTGATAATCCTCATGACCTTTTCCTGCCAACACAATGACATCGCCCTTTCTGCTATGCTCAATGGCGTACTTAATGGCATCCTTACGGTTAATAATCTCCACATATTCTCCTGAGGTTTTTCCAATACCGATTTTGATATCATCGATAATGTCCTGAGGCTCTTCAAAACGAGGATTATCTGAGGTGATAATGGTTAAATCTGCCAGTTTTCCTGACACCTCACCCATCTCATAGCGACGGAGTTTGGAGCGATTTCCTCCACAACCAAACAGGCACACCAAACGAGTGGGATTGTACTCCTTTAATGTGGTGAGCAGACTCTCCAGACTCATGGCATTGTGAGCATAATCAATCATTAAAGTAAAGTCATCGGAAACCGGTATCATCTCAATACGGCCCTTTACCTTTGCCACCTTCAAGGCCTTTTGCATATCCTCCAAAGTCACGTTGAAGTGATGGCAGATAGCAATGGCAGTAAGGGAATTATAAACACTAAACCTGCCCGGCACATCAATTTCAATAGGACCGTTTACCAATCCTGCCACGTCATAGGATACCCCCAGATATCCCGGACGATTGACCAATTTTACATTGGTAGCCCGGATATCTGCATCCTCTGAAAATCCGTATCTTTCCACTTCACAGGTATGGTCTTTTAAAATGGTCTCCACGTGGGCATCATCCCCGTTGACAATTCCAAGCTTACATCTTTGAAACAGCATTGCCTTGCAGGCCATATACTCCTCAAAGGAAGCATGCTCGTTAGGACCGATGTGATCCGGCTCAATATTAGTAAAGATACCGATATCAAAAGTAAAACCATCCACACGGTGCATCATCAGCCCCTGGGAAGACACTTCCATCACCGCACACTCACATCCGGCATCTAGCATTTTTCTAAAATATTCCTGTACCTTATAAGACTCCGGAGTGGTATTGGCTGAGGGGATTTTTTCATCTCCGGTAATAGCCTCAATGGTTCCGATAAGTCCTGTTTTATATCCGGCATTTTCCAGAATGGATTTCACCATATAAGTAGTGGTGGTTTTTCCCTTGGTTCCGGTAATTCCAATCACCTTTAGGGTGTCTGCCGGATAATCAAAGTATGCTGCGGACAAAAATGCCAACGCCACTCTGGTATCCTCCACCTGAATCACAGTCACATTCTCCGGGACTTCCACATTCTCTTCCACCACCAGCACAGAAGCTCCCTTTTCTGCCACTTCCTTTGCAAAGGTATGACCATCTACCACTGCTCCCTTGACGCACACAAACATGCAGTCTTTTTCCGCTTTTCTGGAGTCATACACCAAAGTGGTGATGGTTTTATCCAAATCTCCCTGTATCAATTTATAGTCTAACTTTTCTAATAAATGTTTTAATTCTCTCATATTTTTGCACTCTCCTTACAGCCTTATAGTATAACATACCTGAAGTCCTGAGCCAATAGGGACGGATACCAATGGCACCATGGTCTGGCACCAATGGACCCAAGGTCTGTCCCTATTGGAACACCTTTATGGTTTCGTCAGCAGGTTTCGGCTGGACCCTTTTGTCCGGTCCCGGGGAGCCTGCTTTCTATTATGTTGAAATCTTTACGTATCTCTTAATACAGATTTTGTTTTCCATATTAAAACTGTCTTTTCAAGGTTCGACAATCGCTTGGATGATGTTCGTCTGTGGCAGATATGATTGCAGAGCAAGTTAGAGATTCTTAGAGCTTGGTGTTTTATCAGGTACGAGGGTACAAGGATGTACCCGAGAGGCATAACCGCACCCGGATGGTGCGTTTATGCCGGTACCGTAAATTTCATATATGTAAAGTATCAAGCTCTTAGAATCTCTTATGAAGCGGGTGTTTAAATATCTGCCACCGACGTACACATCCTTAGCGAAAAGTCGAAGCCGTGAAAGAGACAGTTTATCTCAAACAAAATCTGTATTAAGAGATACCGTAAATTTTCTCCAAATAAGAAAAAGCAGGCTCCCCGGGACCGGACAAAAGGGTCCAGCCGAAACCTGCTTATAAAATAGTGATGTTTGTTCCATTAGGGACAGACCTTGGGTCCATTGGTGCCAGACCATGGTGCCATTGGTATCCGTCCCTATTGGCTCTTCTCCTCACAATACTTGCAACGATAGACTTCGTTCTCCTCATCGGTGAGAACAAAAATCTGCTCTAACTCCTGCTCAATGGAAGTGATGCAACGAGGGTTTTTACACTTAATCACATTGTGAATCTCCCTTGGCAAGGTAAGGGATTTCTTTTCCACAATTTTGTCTCCCTTAATCACATTGACAGTAATGTTGTGGTCAATGTAACCTAAAATATCAAGGTCCAAGGCATCAATAGGACATTCCACTTTTAAGATGTCCTTCTTGCCCATCTTGCTACTTTTTACATTCATAATGATTGCCACAGTGCAATCCAACTCGTCTAAGTGAAGGTCATGATAAATTTTCATACTCATACCTGCATTGATATGGTCCAAAACAAAACCTTCCTGAATACCACTGATATTTAACATGATCCCACCTCCAATAAAGTATAAATCAAAGCCATTCGGATATAGACGCCGTACTGTGCCTGCTTGAAGTAGGCTGCTCTTGGATCATCATCCACATCTACGGAAATTTCATTGACACGAGGAAGAGGATGAAGCACCATCATATCCTTTTTCGCCAACTCCATTTTTTCTGCATTTAATATATAGAAATCTTTCATGCGGAGGTAATCCTCTTCATTGAAGAAACGCTCTCTCTGAACACGGGTCATATACAAAATATCAAGTTCTGGCATAGCATCCTCTAAGCGTTCCATCTCCACGTAAGGAATGTGATTCTTGTCCAAAACATCCTCTCTGATATATTCCGGCACCTTTAACTCCTCCGGAGAAATCAAGACAAATTTAATATTCGGGTAACGGACCAAAGCGTTAATCAAAGAGTGAACGGTACGACCAAATTTTAAATCTCCACACAAACCAATGGTTAAATTTCCAATAGAACCATTTAAGGAACGGATGGTATATAAATCGGTAAGGGTTTGAGTTGGATGTTGATGACCTCCATCACCAGCATTGATTACAGGAATCAAAGAATGGGACGATGCAACAAGTGGAGCACCTTCCTTTGGATGACGCATAGCACAAATATCTGCGTAACAAGAAATAACACGAATCGTATCAGAAACACTTTCTCCTTTGGATGCAGAACTGGAATCTGCACTGGAAAAGCCTAAAACAGAACCACCAAGATTTAACATAGCTGCTTCAAAACTCAGTCTCGTTCTGGTGCTTGGCTCATAAAAACAGGTGGCCAGCTTTTTGCCTCGACAGCTCTCGGAATACTTGTCCGGGTGTTCTTTCATATCGTCGGCTAAATCCATTAATTGTTCTAATTCCTCAGTGGTAAAATCCAGAGGGCTCATAACATGTCGCATAACAAACCTCCGTATATTCTTATTTCATTTTTTTCTAGAATATCATAGTATAACGACTCCGATTAAGCAAGGGTAGATATGACATTTTTTTAAAAACAACTTTCTTAAGAAAAATAGAGTCCTATAAAAACTAATCTTAGGGTTAAAAGGGACAGTTCTCCAGACCACTAGGGACAGACCTTAGAGCCATTGGTATCCGTCCCTAATGGCTCAGTCCAGTCCGAATAATGGCATAAGCATAACCCGCACAGTTCTTTGTGCATCCTGCTCGGTGCCGTCTGCATATGTAGTTGTCAGACTTACCTTGTAAGTCAGTTTGCCGTCATAGGCAATGGTATTCTCTGTATTTGCATCCCCGTAAGGAGCTAACAGTTTATATTCGGCTCCCTTTTGCACGGTATAGGTGCCGTCAGCATTCTTTGGCACATCATTTCCGTCTACGGTCTTTAATCCTTCCACATTCTTATTTTTCAATGTGATTTTCATGCGATAGGTAGTGCCTGCTTTGGTGGTTTTGGAATCATCATTGACCTTCAGTAACACTTCCTTATCCTGACCCTCTTCTCTCTCTTCTGTATAAAGAGTACTGATAGAGCCGTTGTTAATCACATCCTCATTCTCCACAGTCACATAAGGCGCCGCCGGAGTGGAGCGATAGGCACTAATCATGGTGTTAATAAACAGACGTATCTCATCATTGGTCATATCATTGGCATGTCCAAACCCGGTGTAGGTAATATTACCCTTGGTGTAAATGTAATAGTTATTGGCGCTGTCTCCATCCTTAGCAGAGTATATATTGGTAGCATCATCCCCATCGTTTGACAGATTAAACCATACGATGGCGTCTCCGCCACTTGCCTTACCCAGATTATTTACATAGTCCTGGGTGTCTTTTGTGGAGAATCGCGGCGGCGAATCATTCATAGAAGACATACCATATACACAGGCTGTAACATCCTTAATATCGTCCACTTCAATTCCCATCCACTTTGCCACCAAGGACATATCCAGAGAGTACTCCATGGTATCCGGTCCGTCGGTGATGGTCATCTTCATGGTTCCATAGACATAATCATCATGCCAGTAAGGGTTTTTATTCAGGTTATTAATATTTTGGCTGCTGAATCCGGTGCTTCCCACATAGAAAGCGTAATTGCCGGGAGCCAGCCCCTCCAACTGAGGATATAAATTGGTATTTCCATTTTCATCCGCACTAAAGATTTTCAACTGGTGGTCAATGGTTCTTCCATCCTGGGTATCCACCTGAAGGTTAATGGCCTGGAACGCTCCTCCGTTTCTTCCTGCTGAATTTGCCTCGTTCACCTGGGCATAACCATACGCCATACCATCGCTGTAAACCAATGCACCGTAGTTCAAATCCTTTGACCACTGGTTCCAGGTCACCTCGGTTTTTGGTACATCCTGCCACTCCATATAGTCTCCGTCCACACCAAACATCTGGTCAAACTGGGAAACCTGGTTTTCCTCCAGATTCAGTTTGTAATTCTGGGCATGGGTATTTGCCACAGAAATGGTATCGTCAATGGCAAATGGGTATTCCGTAATCTGTCCTTGATTTGCCACCTTTACGGTGTTGGTATAATCACTGTCCGGCCAGGTTAACTCCTTTTTATCCACAGATGCATTATTATTTTTGGGACTTGTCAAAACTCTGTCCACCCGGTCTTCCGGTTTTACCCTGGAGGCAAACGTCATAACCCGAACACTGTTGTCCATAAGGTTACCTATGTATTCACCTGTTCCCGGAACTTTATACTTGTAATCCTTGTCCGTCATCCAAGAGCAGTCTCTCTTGCCATCGGAGACCCTATCTGTGAATTCCCAATATCCGGACAAAAGACCGGTGCTCTTCCACCGATACAAATATGCCACCTGTAAATCACTTTTCGGTAACAAGGACACCTGTTTTCCTCTGCTGTAGACTCTGGCATAGGAACCAAAAGCGGATTTCAAATCCGGTGTCATAGAAAAACTCTTGGTCATCTGACCACTGAGTTGTCTCAAATATGCGGAAGTCTCCTGATTTAAATCCCAGCAGGTATCCACGTTATCCTCGTATTGCCAGTTCCAATTGACATAATTAAAGTAGGCAGTGGGATAGGCAAAACTCTTATCCGATACCATATCGTGACTTAAAATCACACTTTTTCCAGCCTTTTCAAAGGCTTTAAATCCGGCTAAGAACACTTCATTATCTGTAAACTCTGCCATATCCTGAAAGCCCAGAATTAACATATCATACTGCATCAGATAGTCGGTCCATTTCTTTGCATCACTGCTGTACTTATTGAAGGATAAGACCTTGGCATCCTGACTATAGTTGGACATAAAGGTCATCTGAATATCGTAATCCTCCACGCCCTTTAAGTAGGTCTGAAACCGCTTTCCAATTCCGGTACTTGTGTCTGCAAAATTAATCTTTGTGTCCTTGTTTTCCTTCATATCATCATCTGAAGTCAGATTCATCTGAAGGACCTTGATGACAGTTGGATTTGCCCCGGGGATTCTGGTATAACCCTTTTCTATGTAACGGATGCTCTGCACCTGTTCGTTGTAAACCTTTAATTTCCAAGGCAACATTCCCTTTTCGGAAGAAGGCAGTTTGCGTACTACCATATAGCTGTGTCCAGTCTCCAAATATCCACCCTGACTCTGGTCGATGGTGGTATTTTCCAATACCCCCGCTGTGGTATCTAAAATGTATAAATCTTCCGTGGTCTCATCATCGGAAAAATCACCGTTGCCGTTGTTGTCAATGCCCAGTGATACCCGATACTTTGCCCCCTTTTGTCCCTGCAGAGTGAAATGATACCGCAAAACATTGTTGCCGTTTTCATCGGTCTGATTGTTGTTTCGTATGGTGGATTTATCGATGGTCTTTTTCCCTTCATCTGCCACCTGATAGGAATATTCCACCGGTTTTCCCTGCTGCCCCTGTTCCGCTAAGGTCTCATTTGGCTCCCGGGAAAATACCAAATCACATCTGGACTCTAATACCATGGAATCATAATCACTTACTGCGGAAGAAATGGCGTCTGCATATTTCACCACTTTATTTTCTTTTTTGTCCCAGGCAACGGTGCCTATCTTGGCAAGACTGTATATGAAAGAACTGCTGTCTGCCACCGTATCATCCACATCTTTTCCGTCGTTATACAAAAATCCGTCTATCACAATAAGATTTTCCACAGAAAAATCCAGTAACTCCTTGTATTTTTTCTGGGTAATATCAGTGGCATTATAACGAATCTGCGCCTGGGCAATATCAGAGCCCTTGTTACTGCCGATAAAGGACGCACTCTGGGCTACGGTGTCATCTGCATTTTTCGTCCAGGCATCAATCCGACCTGCAATCCAATGCTTGTTATCCTGGGCAAATCTTTCCGGCCGGTCAAAATTACAAACCTTTTTAAACCGGTCATAATCACTGAAGTACACTTCCCCGTCATCAGTGCTCACCAAATCTCCAATGGTGGAGTAAGCCAAAGCGCTGACCAGCTTGCCCTTTTTATCATAGTTGTTCAGATTCTTGTCATTATATCCGCCCTTGCCATTGGTCACAAGACCGTTGGTTTCATTCTGCTTCGCTCCCACCACAATCATGTCATAGGTGGAATTTAAATCCTCCACCTTGCCATTAAACTCATAGGTCGCCATGGTGGTAACTTTCACATCATCTGCAATATTTGTGCTTGTTCCCACAAAGTCCTTGGGCAACAAATCCATATAGTAACTGCGCCATCCCTCATTGCCATAATAAAATTCTGCAATAGGCTCCAGTTCCAGAATCGTAAGACTGGTCTTAATGGCAGAATAGGTGCCGTCCCCTGCATCATACTTTCTGGAGCAGGTGGCATCATACATCTTTGACATAGCAGAAGAGACGGTTACATCCCCTTCTCCTGTGAGAGTTACGATCTCCCCGATATTCTTTGTGAGGAAATCATCTGATCCATCCCAGTTTAAAACATAGGAACTGCTTCCTGTAAAATAACCCGTCTTTGCAGGTAACTGATATATGGAAGCATTCTCAGCTGCATCCGGATTCTTTTCTGCCATCCAAAGAGGCTTATTATCTTCGCCTGTCTCCTGACTGTTACAATAGACATTGTAGTAATACTTTGCCCCTACGTTGTCTAAAACAGCATAGAGTTTTCCCAGATTGGTGCCCGCCTTTGCCATAGCGCTCTCATCCATCAGCATCATGGCCGGATTTCCCGAAGCCTGTCTGTGAATCAATGCATTAAAACAATCCCCCTCCATATCGTGACCATCGAAGGTCTGATCAAAGGAAGTATCCGGTGTCTCTTCCGTGCATATGTTGATAGGAATGGCCACCTTGGAATCGTGGATAACCACCATATCTGCATCTACAATAATATTATGCTCTCCACTGATGTTCTCACCCTTTAACTGTTCCGGCGTGGCTGTCACCACCTGAGTCACAAACTCCTCCGGTTTTTCCACTGCTGGAAAAAGAGACTTCACCCACTGATTTTTATGGGCAATCTCATATCTTGCATAGGTGTGATAAAATTCCTCATAACGATACTGGTAGTAACGGCTCTGGGGCACATCCTTATTTGTCCCAATCTCCTCAACAGAAATGGTAAGTGCCTCATTATTTTCCGGATAATATTTCTCCACATCAGAAACTACAGGTACCCCAAAGAAAGGATTCTCTGAGGTTCCCTCCTCAAATCCGTAAAACTCATTGTTGTCGTCGGTTGTATCATATCCCTGATTGGTATAACGGTTGCCCGTGAGAAAATACGTTCCCAGAGCACTCTCCGGTGCCTGATTGTCTATGGTCTGTTCAAAATTTACAAGGGGAACCCAGGTGTAGGTTGCCTGGTTTTCTCCCAGCACTTCTCCCTCTGCAATAGGGGCAAAATAACCGGAAGTCTCTCCCTCTGCCGGCACATATTTATAGCTTCCCTCTGTCCCGGCTGCATGTTCAAAATATCCATACTGTCCGAAGTGAAGCTTGTCCTCTGCGGCATTTGAAACCTTGTTTTCCTCAGAAGCACCATAACCTAAGTCCTTTGGAAAATCACTGGCAAAGGTGCAGTAATCCGTCATAGATACATCTGCAATTCCCTTGTCCCCATAAGTCCCAGCGGTTTCATCGTAATCCCCGTAGACTTTCTGATATGCCAACATAGCCGCCGTGTTTTTGGATATATCCACCGGTTCACTGCCAGAAAACAGATATCCCACAGCTGCCATCTTTTTATTTGGGACAATCTCTAACACGGTAAAGGGATTCTCCTTGGTTCCAAGAGACTCTTCCGTATTCTTTGTCTGATATGTAATTTTTTCCGGCGTAGCAGCAGTCCCCACTCCCAGAGCGCCACCCTTGTACATTCCTGCAAGGGTAAGTCCAAGCAGCAGTCCCAACACCACCAATGTGTTCCGTCTCGTCTTACTCATGTTTTGCTAATTTCTCCTTAGCCTGTTTTGCCGTTGCATAAATCTCATTTCGAAAGGCCACCGTCTGTGTGGCAGAATAACTTCTGCTACCCACATCCACCTGCAACCATACCTTTGCCTTCACCGGCATTTCCACCTCTCCTGGTGCAGTAGCGTCAATTTCCTGTTCCTTATCATCATAAAGTGTTACCTTCCAGTCTGTAATGTTGGAAGCGAATACCTGCTTTTCGGATTTTTCACTTCCATCCAGCTGAAACTCCTGATAGTAAAGTTCTTTTTCTTTGTCATCAAAGGTAATCTGTATGTATTCAGATCTATCGGACTCGTCCTTGGTATAAAGGGTGAGTTTTCTGCCGGGATGTATATTTCCATCGGAGAGAGTCATAGATTCTGTCACCACTCCGGCGCTGGTCTGTAAAAGCATTTCCTGTAGCTGATTCTGAGTAGTCTGGGTCTCCACCTGCATGGTCGTCTCCTCATTCCCTCTGGTGTACTGTCCCACACTGTAGGTAAAAAATCCCATAATGGCAATACCCACAATCACCAAAATTGCCATGGAAACAATCAATTCAATTAGTGAGAATCCCTTCTCATCTGCTACCATACTGACTCCTTACTCTTCTATCTGAATCTCTCCTGTTTTTGAAAAAAGCTTTAATGTTACCTCTTTTCCATCCTTTGAAGTAACCATAATGTTATCAATATAAACACCGGTCTGGTAGGATATTTTGTTATCCGCCCCAATCTCCACCATAGGCTCTAAAGAACCGGAACTTTTTTGAAAGGTAATGTTGCAGGGATGTTGTTTGTCTATCTTTGTACCCCTGCTCTGTGCCCCATCCTGATTGGTTTTGTAATAAATCTCAATGGTATCGGAGGCGTACAATTTCTTTTCGCTGACCCGTTGCTTACTTCCGGTACCGCTGGTAAGCACAAATACATACATTCCCTCATCATTCTCACGAATCTGTCCATAGGCCAAGGTCTTTGACATAGCCTGATTCTGGGTATAGATTAACTGACTCTTAATGGTCTCTGCCGCAGATGTGACCTTGCGATTTCCCACAGAGGAAAGTGCCAAAGTAATCCCCAGTGTCAGTACGGTCATCACCGCAATTACCACAATCAATTCAATTAATGAAAAGCCTTTATTCTTGTCTCTCATTCCTAGTGCTTCTCCCAGTTACTATAGGTTACGGAATCCAAAAGTCTCACTGCCTTTGCCGACTTATCTGTGTTCTCGGTTTCTTTCATACCACCAATCATATACCTTCCGGTTTCATCCTTTAAATAGTCTGCCGGAGATTTCTTTTCCGGTGTATCGCTGTTAAAAAATGCCTGACTGGCTTTATTGGCATCCGCCTTTATCTGTAAATTGTTTTTCTTTAAGGTGATGCTTCCCTTACAGATAATCAATCCTTCAAAATCTTCATCTACCACCACATTTCCCTTGGAGATAATCAGGTTGATCGTGGCATCGAAATGGGAATTGCCACCCGCATCTTTGACATTGCTCTTTTTTACTTTATCCGCAGCGGTGCTCACCTTAATATCATTTCCTGTCACCACTGTTCCAACGCCATTTGCAGAGACAAAATACTTATCTGCTCCCACAATGGAATCCCCATCTATCAGGTTGTCAAACAGTGCCCGTCTCTTTTCTGCTGTAGTGAGACTGTCATAGTTTTGCTCCAGTTTTGCCAAAAGCCCCATATAGGAGTCTGAAAGTTCTGCCTCTCTCTGCTTAAGGGATGCTTCATTTTCTGCCTCTAAAGTATCACTGACAAGCAAACTGCTTCCTTCTGTTACCAGGGCATTTCCTT
Organism: Lachnospiraceae bacterium; assembly: GCA_022768745.1. Classification (GTDB taxonomy): domain Bacteria; phylum Bacillota; class Clostridia; order Lachnospirales; family Lachnospiraceae; genus Pararoseburia. The sequence continues at coordinate 3,482 of JALELK010000040.1, read as the reverse complement.
GGAGATAAAAACTCAATGGATTCCCGGAATTTTCCGGCAGTTTCACACCGGCTCCCGCATAATCTCCTAAGTTTTCCTGCAACTGATTGTAATGATTTCTCTGGCTGTAATATTTTTTTACAAAGGCATTTCGATTAGCCTGGGTATCAAATTTCATAAAGAAATAATACATAGAGCCAACACCGGAAACCTGAATGGCAGACACATCATATCCATTCACTCCCAGGCTTTGGAGACTGCTGCCAAGCTGAGAACCACCGGTGGTAAAATCCACCAAATCCTCTGACTGAATTTGGCTCTCCTGGGTATACCCCTTAGCTTCCATAATTTCCTGTTTCAGTTTCTGATACATCTGGGCAGTCATAGGGTTTGCCCCACCATTTTCATAACCCTTTCCAATCACATCTCCGGGGATTAAATATGCCCTTTGATCACTGGTGGTCATCACAGACTGACCGGTTTCAATGGAATTATTTTTGATTCCCTCCACCAAAGAATGTTTTGACTTGTTGGTATTGATGTAGGATGTACCGGCAATCATCAGATTGCTCACCTGGGACATATCCAGTTTGGAAGTCTTGCCCCCATCTAAAATAATGGAACTGCTGAAATCCGCCTCATTACTTGCCAATGCTTTCTGAAGATTATCTCCATTGTCCCTGGTCAGGTTATCCTTATAGCTTTCAGAGGATTTGATTGCCTCCGGGTTTCCATAGGCATAAAATCCATTCTCCAAGGTGGCCTCTGTGCCATTTCCGCTTAACACTAAATCGTTTTGCAGATAGGTATCTGCTCCCGCCGCCGAAAAGGAAGAACCTTTGGAGACAAAAATATTTTTTGTCCAGGCCTCCAGTCCATCAAACTGTACCTTTCCCTGATTCAATACCACATCACCACCAATGGCATAATTTCGGCTATTTCCGGACTTCACAAACGTCACATTGGATTGGTTGAAAATCTGTATCTGACCGGTTCCTAAATATACATTTCCGGAAACATTTGCCCGGACATTCTTTACTATCACGCTGTCTGCATCTGCGTCTTCTCCGGCTATCAGGGAGTAACACAAAATATTATTTCTGGAACTGGCATTGGAAAAATCAATGTCAGGATAATTGATATCAATATCCGTCTGAATCTCCGAATAATTATCCTCTGCATCGGTGTAGGACACCTTTACATTGCGAAGCACCAGACAACGCTTGCCAGCCTCCAGTGTTTTATCATCCAAGGCATTGGTCACATTGTCATCCGGGGTTTCGAAAGCAGCCCCCTCACCCTTTAAAAAGGAGGCTAACAGCTGACAGTTATAGAGGGCTTTGTTATTGTCCTTTTTTATCTGGGACTGCATCTGCTGAAAAAACTCTTTTTCAAAGGTTTCCGTTTTTTCCTGTTCTGTTAAATCACTGTAGTTGGACAAAACATAGGCATAGGCAGTTCCGGATGCCTGAGATACCTCTTTGGTCAGACCCAGCCGGATTTCCTCCATGGCGGATTCTGCGTCATAAAAATTCTTCTGACTCTTAATGTTCTGGTTTTTCATATAATAATTGAGAATCACCATGGACAGAAGAACTGTAACCATAATCAAAACCAAAGCGGCTATCACCACAACCGTTACCAAGGAGGCACCGCGGTTATCATTTTTCAATTGTCGACGTATACGTGGCAAGCACTTTGTCATACTTATCCTCTCCGGGTCTTCCCTCATGAGCCTTAACCGTAACGGTATAAACCCAATCTGATTGTTGTTCATTGGCCAAACCATGAAAATCTAATATCTTTTTTGCATTGTTGGTTCTGGATGCCTCCGCCCACTTCTGGTCGGTAAAGGTATCCCCTGCATTTCCCTGTAAATAGGTAAGCCACAACCCCTTGCCGTTTTTGGTCAATGGAAGGTTGCTACAAATGCGGGTGATGCAATTTTCCTTATAATCATCTCTCTTATTTTCCAGACATCGGAGTTGCAGACGCACATTGTTTTGCTTTGATGCGTCATAATTCTGGCAGACCAGATAACAATTCACTGGCACCTCATCTGTATTTTCTATGGTTACCGTCTCCGTCAGGGAGATGGCACTACTGTTATACATTGGATAATATAAGAGATAAATGTTATTTAAATCATAGGCAGCACTCTGGCTCTCATAAATCACTTCCGGATCATCACTGATGGGGGAAACCCCGGCAAATGAATAGGTGTTATTTACCGTCACACGAAATCCCTGAGCATTTGGTTTCTTTTCAATGTCCACCTTCATATTTCTCCGAATACCGGAAAAGGCATCCGAAGTCTGATAGGCATCTCCTTTTAACTGCTTTGCCATATCCCGGTTTAACTCCTGGGACTGAACATAGATTCCGTCGTGGACCCCATCTATGGAGTAAAGCTTTGCCAGCTCCTCCCGGTTATAGGCAGCCGCCTCTCCCTGATTGGGTGAGATGGACACCTCCACCGTAAAGTTCTTGTAATCCACACTCTCCTCCACCGAATAGGAATAGTTGCCGGATGCATCCGGGCTTTTTCCCTCTGTCAGCTTCTCCCAGGACTTGGATTTGATGTCCTCCATTACGTTGCTTGCCGCGGTGGCTGCTCTCATTTTCACTTTTGCTTTTGCGTCTGTCCTTACAGACATCAAAAAGGCATTCAAAAGAGGCACCGCTATTATTGCTAAAATGGCAATCGCCACCAACAATTCAATCAGCGTAAACCCTTTTTGATTGCCCTTTTCTCTTCTTTCCATATTATCCTAAATTCTTTCCTTTAATCAGCGGTTGCAAAGGGATTCTGATTGCCGGTTTCCACATCCTTAATGTTGGTAGGATCGTACTCCCTGTCATCCCCCTGTAAACTAAACTCGTTGACGGTCATAGTTCCCTGCAACTTTCCTGTCTCTGTATCATAAGCGATGGTAATATTTTCCACATTCTTCTTATCACCGGCTTTTAAAATAGCAGAAACCGTCTTTTTTAAATCAGTATAGCCTGACTCATAGGTGTATTCCACCGGAGTGGCGTACATAACATATCCGGAACTCTCCCCCTGCTTTACCAGATTCTTTCCTGCAAAGGAAATGTCCGATACATGAATCTCATTTTTATCCTCCAGATTTTTGGCAAACATAATGGCGTCTTCTTCCTTGGCATCTGCAGGATATTTTTTCAAAAGCTTATCTATCTGCCCCTGCATCTCCTTGGTATCAGAGGCGTGAGCCTTCTGGTTATTTTTCATATCCAGCAACTGGGTGTGCTCTGTCTGTAATTTTGACACCTTGATTCCCAAATCCTGATTTTTTAGTTGAAGATTTTGAAACACAAATACATAGACCAGAAGAACCATCAAGATTCCCCCTGCATATAACAAAATCCGTTCCAACTTCTGAGGAATCTGCACGTGAATTTTATGTTCTATTTTTTTCATTGTGCTACCTCCCCATTACTGCTTTCTGTACTGCCTGTGGTTTCCTGTGTTCCTTCCGTCT
>JALELK010000020.1 GCA_022768745.1 Lachnospiraceae bacterium | reverse complement strand
TGTGGTTATGCTGCGTTGAATCGCAATTTCGAACACTTGTCAGCAACCCAGCGGAAATGGATTAGAGAAACCATTACGGCGAATTTTAAGCCGGTGGAAGAGCCAAAGTATGAGACCTATACCTATGAGTATGCGGTGGAGAGATATAAGCTGGCATTGGTTTCTGCCATTGCAAAAAAAGCACGCCTCAGTGAGAAAGCGTATATCTGTCTGAATATCGCATGGCTTCGAAGGGCGCAGATGGAAACCATTCCGGAGGACACACCGGTGAACAAAAAGCGCAAACAGGAATGCAAGGCGGAATACGATGGCTTTTACCGTCAGGCTTATGATGGATTTATGAAGGTGACCTCCACGGAAACACCGCCGTACAACGGAATGGATGCCAATACGGTAGATTATATTCTGGCAAATATGGCCTTTTATTATAAGGAGTATGATGTGGCATCCAAACTGGTAAGCCGCCTGCTCACCGCACCGGGCACACCAAAGAGAATGAAGGATAAGTGCCTGGACTTAAAGGATGAAATTGTGGCAACATTGAAAAATCCAAATCACGCATAAGATTAAGTTTGTGTGGAAGTATTCTGGTAGTGATTGTGGGCAGGTTTGGTGAGAAAGTAATTAGGAGAGGTAATGGCAGTTTTTGATTTTAACAGTGATGAAAAATCAATAGATAACAAAAAAGAAAGCACCTATGAGATCTTTCGTTCCAACAAGAGAGAAGCTTCTGCAGAGGAACCGATTCTGGTTTTGAGAAACTCCAATCGGAACTGGCCAAAACAGGCGGGAGGGATGTTTGCAAACCCTATGAAAGCGGATGCTTTTGATTTCAACATGGATGGGGAAATCAGTAGAGCAGATATTCTTAAGGTAGATGCCCGATTTGTCAATCTGTTAAAGTGGCTGGGAGAGAATCATATTGTGGTAAGGCTTTATGGAGATAATACAGAGGATGGCTACGCTGTCTATGGGATTAAAGAGACAGGGGTAGCGGTTCGGGGTGCCAAGCTTTCTGCCGAGGATGGTTTCTTGCAATTTATGATAGGAAAGCTTTTTGCCAGTGATGCACCGGCGGAATCGGAACTGGAGGAGTCAGAGAGCGAAGAGGGAGATGATATGAAGCTCACCAGTATTCGCAGTATCACAGATTTTTTGACCTGTGCAGGCTCCACCTTGCCGGATAATATCAGACTTTGGGCCAGACGGAATTTAGCGGTTGCCCGGTCTTCAGAGGTGACACCGGAGGAGAGACGCCACGCCCAGAGGGCTTTGTCTATGATGCTGAGCATCCAGTGGAAAAACAATTACTTTGAGTCCATTGATCCGGTGGAAGCCAGAAGAATTCTGGATGAAGAACTCTATGGTATGGAAAAAGTCAAGCAACGTATTATTGAGACCATCATTCAGATTAATCGTACCCATACGCTGCCGGCTTACGGACTTCTGCTTATCGGTCCTGCCGGTACGGGAAAATCCCAGATAGCTTATGCTGTGGCAAAAATCTTAAAGATGCCATGGGCTACCTTGGAGATGAGTTCCATCAATGATCCGGAGCAGCTTACCGGAAGCTCACGTATTTACTCCAATGCAAAACCGGGAATTATTATGGAGTCCTTTTCCGCAGCGGAGAGTTCCAATATGGTGTTTATCATCAACGAGCTGGACAAGGCAAATGCCGGAAAGGGAAACGGAAATCCGGCAGATGTGTTGCTGACGCTGTTGGACAATCTGGGATTTACAGATAATTATATTGAGTGTAATATTCCTACCACCGGGGTTTATCCTATTGCTACGGCAAATGATAAGAACGAAATCAGTGCACCTTTGATGTCGAGATTTGCCTGTATTGAGCTGCCGGATTACACAGTGGAGGAAAAGAAGGTAATCTTTACAGATTTTGCAATGCCAAAGGTGTTGAAAAGAATCGGTCTGGCACCGGAGGAATGCTCTATTACAGAAGAGGGACTGGATGCTTTGATGGATTTGTATAAGAATACATCAGGAATCAGGGATATTGAGCAGGCGGCAGAGCATATTGCTGCAAATGCACTTTATCGCATCGAGGCAGAGCATATGAAAAAGGTTGTTTTTACAGCAGATATGATAAAAGAGTTATTGTAAAAAAAGAATACACTGTATTTTCAGTATTTGACTTAGTAATTTAGGTCAAATTGCTGAAGATACAGTGTATTTTTTATAAGACTTTTTGTTTATTTCTTGTTTTCATTTTTCAGTTCATTAATTTTCATGGCACGAACCTGAAGAGGAAGCCCAAACAGGGTGATGAACCCTTCCGCATCGTGGTGGTCATACATATTACCGGTGGTAAAGGATGCCAAACTTTCAGAGTATAATGAGTATGGAGAAGTGGTTCCGGCTTTGATGATGTTACCCTTATAGAGACGGAATTTGACTTCGCCGGTTACATATTCCTGGGTGCTTGTTACAAAAGCAGAGAGGGCTTCACGAAGTGGTGTAAACCATTTTCCTTCATAAACAACCTGAGCCAACTGGCTTCCCAATTTCTTTTTTGTTTCCATGGTATCACGATCCAAAACAAGTTCTTCCAACTGGTTGTGTGCTTCCATTAAAATGGTTCCTCCCGGAGTTTCATATACCCCACGGGATTTCATACCAACCACACGGTTTTCTACAATGTCTATGATGCCGATACCGTGTTTTCCGCCTAAACGATTTAATTCACGAATAATATCGGAAACTTTCATTTCCACACCGTTTACGGAAGTGGGGACACCCTTTTCAAAAGTCATGGTAACTTCTTCCGGTTCATCGGGAGCTTTTTCAGGCGTAACCCCCAAAACAAGCATATGTTCATAGTTTGGAGCACAGGAAGGGTCTTCCAATTCCAGACCTTCATGACTGATATGCCATAAGTTACGGTCACGGCTGTAAGACTGGTCAGTTCCAAATGGCAGGTCAATTCCGTGAGCGTGGCAATATTCAATTTCCGCCTCGCGGGAATCCATACCCCAGCGGTCGTCTCTCCAAGGGGCTATGACTTTAATGTCAGGGGCCAGGGCTTTGATGCCAAGTTCAAAACGAATCTGGTCATTTCCTTTTCCCGTGGCACCATGACAGATGGCAACGGCATTTTCCTTTCTGGCAACTTCAACTAATTTTTTTGCAATTCCCGGACGGGCCATTGCGGTTCCAAGTAAATATTTGTGCTCGTAAACAGCTCCTGCCTGAACACAGGGGATGATGTAGTCGTCACAAAATTCATCAGTAATATCTTCGATATAGAGTTTTGCGGCACCGGAAAGTTTTGCTCTTTCCTCCAATCCGTCCAGTTCTTCTCCCTGTCCGCAGTTGATGCAGCAACAAACCACATCATAATCGTAGGTTTCCTTCAGCCAAGGGATGATGGCAGTGGTGTCCAGTCCACCGGAATAAGCTAAAACAACTTTTTCTTTCATTGGGTTTTCCTCCTAAATAAAGTACATAATTATTAGCACGTATGTGCATTGTTTCCGTAAGAAATGTTGTATAAAAAATTCAACATAGATAATATACAATAAATAAGGGACAAACGCAAGTATAAAATATGCATATTTAATGAATAAATATCCATAAAGCACAAAACAAAACAGGGATATAGAGATAAAAATGTATAAAAATACGAATTAAATTTATAAAAAAAGAAAAAATATCTTTACTTCATATAGAAAGTGTACTAAACTAGAGGACGTAGAAATTTTTTACCGGAAAAGAGGAAAATAAAATGATAAAAGCAGGTATTATTGGAGCTACAGGATATGCAGGAGCAGAACTGGTGCGTTTGCTGTATGGACATAAAGAAGTGGAGATAGTCTGGTATGGTTCCAGAAGTTATGTGGATCAGAAGTTTGCCGATGTGTATCACAATATGTTTCAGCTGGTGGATGATAAATGCTTAGATGATAATATAGAAGAATTGGCAAAACAGGTGGACGTGATTTTCACCGCAACACCTCAGGGATACCTGGCATCTGTATTGACAGAAGAAATATTGAGCAATACAAAAGTGATAGATTTAAGTGCCGATTTTAGAATTAAAGATGTGGCAGTATATGAAAAATGGTATGGAATCGAACACAAAAGTCCTCAGTTTATTAAAGAGGCGGTTTATGGATTGTGCGAGATTAACAGGGACAAGGTAAAAGGTGCAAGACTGATTGCAAATCCCGGATGTTATACTACCTGTTCTATTTTGACAGCGTATCCTTTGGTGAAGGAAGGATATATTGACCCATCGACTTTGATTGTGGATGCCAAGTCAGGTACTTCCGGTGCAGGAAGGGGAGCAAAGGTGGCAAATCTTTTCTGTGAGGTAAATGAAAATATGAAGGCATACGGTGTTGCCACCCACAGACATACACCGGAAATCGAAGAACAGTTAGGATATGCGGCAGGTCAGGAGATTGTTATTAATTTTACTCCTCATCTGGTTCCTATGAACAGGGGAATCTTGGCGACAGAGTACGCTTCCTTAAAGCAGATAACCTATCCGGACGGACATATGGATTATCCGTCAGAGGAGATGCTTCGAGCAGCTTACGAGAAATACTATAAGGATGAAAAATTTGTCCGTGTCCTTGATAAAGGTGTATGTCCTGAAACCAAATGGGTGGAAGGAAGCAACTTTGTGGATGTAAACTTTGTGGTTGATGAGAGAACTCACAGGGTAATTATGATGGGAGCATTGGATAACATAGTAAAGGGAGCAGCAGGACAGGCAGTTCAAAATATGAATTTACTCTTTGGGTTTAAGGAGAGCGAGGGCTTGGAACTGGTGCCGATGTTCCCATAAGATTAAGGATGTAGCCGGAAGGAAAAAGAATCGAGGAGAGCAGTTTGGAAAACATAAATATTCGGACAATGACAATTGAGGATTATGACCAGGTTTATCAGTTGTGGCTGGGCATACATGGATTTGGGATGAGAAGCATTGATGACTCCAAAGAAGGAGTGGAACGATTCCTGAGACGAAATCCTAATACTAGCGTGGTAGCAGAGTGGGAGGGAAAGATCGTTGGGGCGATTCTCTGCGGACACGACGGACGAAGAGGATGTCTGTATCATGTATGTGTGAAGGAGGATTACCGCAAACACGGAATTGGCAAGGCAATGGTGACCGAGTGTATGCGCAGGCTTCACGCAGAGGAGATAAACAAGGTTACCCTGGTGGCTTTTACCGACAATGAGTTGGGCAACTTTTTCTGGAACGAAGAGGGTTGGACAAAAAGGGATGATTTAAATACCTACGATTTTGTTTTAAATGAGGATAATATTACAAAATTTAACGGATGATACTGGAGGTTAGAAAATGGAAAAAATTCTAGGTGGTGTCACAGCTGCAAGGGGATTTCAGGCGGCAAATACGGCGGCAGGAATCAAGTACAAAGACAGAGATGATATGGCATTGATATACAGCGAAGTTCCATGTCAGGCGGCAGGGACATTTACCAAAAATGTGGTGAAGGCAGCTCCTGTCAAATGGGATAAAAAAGTGGTGAAGGAGAGCAAATTTGCCCAGGCGGTGGTAATCAATGCAGGAATTGCAAATGCCTGTACCGGAGAAGAGGGGATGGCATATTGTAAGCAGACTGCAGACGCAGCGGCCGAGACCCTGAATATTCCGGGAGAAGCTGTTTTGGTGGCATCCACAGGGGTCATCGGAATGCAGCTTCCTATGGATAAGCTGGTGAGTGGAATCCATGCCATGGCACCTTCGCTTTCTGATACATTGGAAGCGGGAAGTGCCGCAGCTAAAGCGATTATGACTACGGATACTCACAAGAAAGAGGCAGCAGTTCAGATTGAAATTCAGGGAAAGAAAGTTACTATTGGGGGAATGAGCAAAGGAAGCGGTATGATTCATCCCAATATGTGTACCATGCTTGCCTTTATCACTACGGACGTCAAGATTTCTCATGAGCTTTTACAGGAAGCGTTAAGCAGTGTAGTTGACGATACCTACAATATGATTTCTGTGGATGGAGATACATCCACCAATGACACCTGTGTGGTTCTGGCAAATGGTATGGCTGGAAATCAGGAAATTGCTACAAAAAATCAGGATTACGAGGCTTTTGTAGAGGCGTTGTTTGAGGTGAATAAAACTCTTGCAAAGATGATGGCAGGAGACGGCGAGGGCGCCACCGCATTATTTGAGGTCAAGGTCTTGGAGGCGAGAAATAAGGAAGAGGCAGTGACCCTTGCGAAATCTGTGGTCACCTCAAGCCTTACCAAGGCAGCAATTTACGGGCATGATGCAAACTGGGGACGAATTCTCTGTGCTTTGGGATATTCCGGTGTGGAGTTTGACCCGGAAAAGGTGGATTTGTATTTTGAAAGTGTCAAAGGAAAATTACAGATTGTAAAAGACGGCGTAGCTCTTGATTACAGTGAGGAGGAGGC